>NZ_JBEOUK010000063.1:0-43434 GCF_040304045.1 Kitasatospora sp. NPDC094016 | reverse complement strand
ATCGAGGACGCGATCGCGGCGCACGAGGAGGTGGCGCAGGCGGCGGTGGTGGTCCGTGAGGACACCCCGGGCGTCAAGCGCCTCGCCGCCTACCTGGTCCCAGGTGAGGGTACCCTTATCGAGGTCACCGAGCTCCGGCGTATGCTGGCGGCCCGCCTGCCCGAGTACATGGTCCCGTCGGCGTTCGTCGTGCTGGACGCGCTGCCGCTGACCGTCAACGGCAAGCTCGACCGCAAGGCCCTGCCGGAGCCGGGAGCCGAGGACTACACGACCGCCGGATCGCAGCGCGAACCCCGGTACCCGAGCGAGAAGGCGGTGCACGCGGCGTTCGCACACGTGCTGGGCCTGCCCTCGCTCGGCATCGACGAGAACTTCTTCGATCTCGGCGGCCACTCGCTGCTCGCCATGTCGCTGCTCCAGCGGCTGCGCGAGGAGTTCGAGGGCGACCTCTGCCTGGCCGACCTGCTCGCCAGGCCGACCGTCGCCGCCCTCGCCGACTTCCTGGTGGACCGTCTGGTCCACACCGCCCTCGGGGCGGACCCGGGCGACGGCACCGCCTGCTCCGTCTGACCGCGACCGACCCTTCGCCACACGAATCCCAAGGAGAACCAGATGAGCGCCACCAACCCCTTCGAGGACGATGACGCCCGCTACCTCGTGCTCGTCAACGCCGAGAACCAGCACTCCCTGTGGCCCACCTTCGCCGAGGTCCCGGCCGGCTGGACGGTCGTGCACGGCGAGGACACCCGCCAGGCGTGCACCGAGTACATCGACGCCAACTGGACCGACCTGCGCCCGGCCAGCCTGATCGCGCGCACCGAGGCCGCAGCCTCCTGACCCGCCCGGGCGGGGACGGCCACGCGCCGTCCCCGCCCGCATCGTTCCCCGCCGAGACCCGACGGATGGCCATCGCCGTGAGCACCCACCAGCCAGAACCCGCCGCAGGGCCGCCCGACGGCCTGACCGCCGAGCAACTAGCCGCCGAGGAACTGGAACCCGGGGCCCTCTCAGTCGAGCGCTGCCGCCGGGCCAAGGCCCTGCTGCGCGGCTCGATCCGGCCCCACCGCAGGACGGTGGCCGCCGCCATGGTGGCCGCCGCGGTCCGCCAGCTCGCCCTGCTCGCCGTGCCCTGGTGCGTCCAGAAAGCGATCGACGAGGGCTTCCAGAAGAACGACAGCGGAGCCGTGCTGACCTGGGCCGGCGCCACCGCGCTCGCCGCCCTCGTCCAGTTCGTCGGCCTCTACGGCTGGCAGTACTGGGCGGGCTACGCCGACGCCAAGGTCGGCGCCGACCTGCGCTCCCGGCTGCTCCACCACCTCTCCGGGCTGGACCGGGCCGCCCTCGCCTCGCGCGGCCACGGCGACCTCGCGATGCGCGCCACCCGTGACACCGACCTGGTGCGCGAGTGGGTGCACGGACTCTCCATCTGGGTCGTCCTGGGCACCACCTTCATCACCGTGCTGCCCGCCATCGCCATGCTCGACCTCAGCCTGCTGCTGGTGACCCTGGGCACCCTGCCCTTCCTGATCTGGGTCAACCTGCACTTCCCGCGCCGCTTCGCCGCCGCCAGCGGTGAACTCGCCAAGGCCCACGGCAGCCGCGCCGACACCGTCGCCGACCTGCTCCAGATCGGCACCGGGCTGCGTGGCACCGGCGGGCACCGGCCGCTGGTCGAACGCCACCACACGGCCAGCGCCGAGGTCACCGAGCGCACCGTCACCGCGGCCCGGATCGAGGCCAGCTGGGCCGCCGTCGCCCCCTTCGTCCCGCGCCTCGCGGTGGCGGCCGGAGTCGGCTTCGGCGGGCTCGCCGTCCTCGACGGCCGCCTCGACACCGGCGGACTCGTCGCCTTCACGACCTGGATGGCCATCGTCACCCTCGCCACCCGGGTCCTGGTCGACCGGCTCCTGGAGCGCGGGCAGGCCGACGTCGCCGCCGCCCGCATCGACGAAGCCCTGTCCATCAGCCCCGTCGTCGCCGACCCGCCGGCCGACCTGGCCGAGGACCTGCCCGCGCACGGCACGCTGGAGTTCACCGGCGTCACCGCCGTCCGGGACGGCCGCACCGTCCTCGGCCCGGTCGACCTCGCCGTCGGCCACGGCGAGTTCGTCGCCGTCTCCGGCGCCACCGGCTCCGGCAAGAGCACGCTGCTGCGGCTCGCCGTCCGCCTCGACGACCCCGACCAGGGCACCGTCCGCTACGGCGGCACCGACCTGCGCCGGGCCCGCCTGGACCAGGTCCGCACCCGCATCGCCTACGTCGCCCAGCGGCCGGTGCTGCTCTCCGGCTCCGTCGCCGACAACCTGCGGCTGGGCCGGGACATCGACCTGGCGGACCTCCAGGAGGCCTGCCGCACCGCCGGCATCCACGACCAGCTCACCGCGATGCAGGACGGCTACGACACCGAGCTCGGCGAGGGCGGCACCGCGCTCTCGGGCGGCCAGGTGCAGCGCCTCGCGATCGCCCGGGCCCTGCTCGGCGACCCGACCCTCCTGCTGCTGGACGACTCCACCTCCGCCCTGGACACCAGCACCGAACGAACAGTCCTCGACCGGCTGCGCGCCTGGGCCGGAGGCGAGCGGACCGTCCTGTTCGCCACCCACCGGTCCGCCGTGCTGGACGCCGCGGACCGGGTGCTGACCCTGGAGTCCGCGCGCGGCGGCGAGCCCGACCCCGACGCACCCGACGCCCTGACCACCCCGGACGCCATGGAGGTGGCCCGTGGCTGAACAGCCCCTGCTCCAGGAGGAGGCGGACGAACGGGCGGTGCTGCGCCGGGCCATGCCCTACCTGCGCCCGCACCGCACCCGTCTCGGCATCGCCCTCGGCGTCGGCCTCGCCGACTCCGCCGCGCTGGTCGCCGTCGCCCCGCTGATCGGCCTGGCCGTCAACTCCCTCGACAGCCGCGACCGCGGCGGCCTCGGCCTCGCGGTGGCCCTGCTGGTCGGACTCGGCCTCGTCCAGCTGGTCCTCGCCCGGGTCGGCGAACTGCTGCTCATCAAGGGCGGCGAGAACGTCGTGCGCACCCTGCGCGAGCAGGCCGTGGAGAACCTCGCCACCGCCCCGCTGCGCTTCCTGGAGACCCACCGCAGCGGCGAGCTGTTGCGCCGGGCCACCGGCGAGGTCGCCGCGCTCGCCGCGTTCGTCCGGCTGCACCTGCGCAACCTGGTCTCCGCGGTCGCGACCCTGGCCTTCACCCTGATCATGCTGGTCGGCTACTCCTGGGTGCTGCTGCTCGTCCAGCTCGCCGTGTTCCTGCCGCTGACCCTGCTGGTCACCCGGTGGTTCCAGCGGGACGCCGCGGCGGCCTTCGGCGGCAAGGCCGGCGCCGAGGCGACGGTCGCCGCCACCTTCTCCGAGACCCTGACCGCCCGTGAGGCGCTGCAGACCTCCCGGGGCCTGACCGGCTGGAGCGCCCGCTTCGAGCGCGAGAACCGGCACGCCGTGCGGGCCGCCCGCCGGGCGCTGCGGGTGGAGAACCGGATCGACCTGGTCAGCCTGATCGAGGGCGCCGCCCTGGTCGTGCTGCTCGTGGTCGGCGGCTGGCTGGTCACCCGGGACGCGGTGAGCGTCGGCACCGTGGTGGTCTTCGTGATCGCCAGCCGCAACCTCTTCGACTCCTTCGCCGACCTCTCGCAGCTCGTCGGCGAGGTGCAGACCGCCCGCACCGGCCTGGCCCGGCTGCTCGACCTGCTCGCCGCCACCACCGCCCCCGCCCGGGGGGCGCAGGCCCGGAGCGGGAAGCTGCCCGCCCGGGGGGACCTGCGCTGCGTGGCCGTCGACTACCGCTACCGCGCCGAGGGCCTCGACCTGCACGGCATCACCCTGGACCTCCCCCAGGGCAGCCGCACCGGCGTGGTCGGTGAGACCGGCTCCGGCAAGACCACCCTGTCCAAGCTGCTCTGCGGCCTCTACGAGCCCGACGGCGGCTGCGTCACCTTCGCCGGCACCGATCTGACGGACATTCCGGAGGAGGAGCTGCGCCGCCGGATCGTCCTGGTGCCGCAGGAGGTGCGGCTGGTCTCCGGGACCATCGCGGACAACCTCGCGCTGGTTCAGGGCGCGCCCGACCGGGCCCGGATCGAGCGGACCGTCGACCAGCTGGGCCTGCGGGAGTGGCTGGCCGACCTGCCCGGCGGGCTGGACGCCGAGGTCGGCCAGCGCGGCGGCAACCTCTCGGCGGGGGAGCGGCAGATCCTGGGCGTGGTGCGCGCCGTCCTCGCCGACCCGGCGGTCCTGGTCCTGGACGAGGCGACCGCCGACATCGACCCGGTGACCGCGGGCCGGCTGGAGCACGCGCTCGACGAACTGCGCGCCGACTGCACCCTGGTGGTCATCGCCCACCGCCCGGCGACCATCGCCCGGCTGCCCCGGGTGGTGCGGCTGGACGGGGGACGTCTGGTGAGTGACGGTCCGGCGGGCGAAGGCCCGGCGGGAGACGGTCCGGGGGACGGAACCCCGCTGGTCTCCGAACTGCAGGTTAGGCTAACCTAATCGAACGATCGCCCTGTGCCGCCGTCCCGGCTTCCCTCGGGCCGGCGGCACAGGGCTGTCCGGGCCTGCACGCTCTCTTCACGGATTGGGCTGACCGATGAACACCGACACGGCGCCGCCGCGCATGCGAATAGTCCGCCATCCGCTCAAGTACCGCCTGCTGGAGGTCAAGCAGGTCACCAGGGTCAGCCCGGGCACGGTCCGGGTGACGTTCCACGGCGACGCGCTGGAGGGCTTCTGCGAGCAGGCGCCCACCGACCACGTGAAGCTCTGCTTCGCCGAGCCGGGCGCCGACCTGCCGGTCGAGCCGATCGTCGAGAACGACACCTGGATGGACGCCCCCGAGGGCATGTCCGAGCCGCTGACCCGCGACTACACCGTCCGCGGCTACCGCCGCGAGGCCCACGAGCTGGACATCGACATGGTCCTGCACGGGACCGGCATCGGCTCCACCTGGGCGGCGGCGGCCGAGCCCGGCATGCGCCTGGGCGTGTTCGGCCCACGCGGCTCCGAGGAGATCCCCTTCGTCCACGACTGGTACCTGCTGGGCGCCGACGAGACCGCGTTGCCCGCACTGGCCCGCTGGCTGGAACTGCTGCCCGCCGGCGTCAAGGTCCTGGCCTTCGTCGAGGTCCCCGGCCCCGAGCACGAGCAGGTCCTCGCGACCTCCGCCGACGCCACCGTCACCTGGCTGCACCGGGGCGACGCCGCGGTCGGCAGCACCGACCTGTTGGAGCAGGCGATCCGGGCCGCGGAACTGCCCGGGGGCATGGGCTTCGCCTGGGTCGCCGGCGAGGCGAACACCCTCAAGCCGATCCGCCGTTACCTGCGCAACGACTGCGGTCTGACCAAGAACCAGGTCGACGTCGACGGCTACTGGAAGCGTGGCGTGGCCAACCACGACCACCACGAGGACGAGCACCAGCAGCACGCATGACCGTCGAAACCCTTGACCAGCCCGCCGCCCCCGCCGCCACGGCGCCCGTGCCCCGGGGGCGGCCCGGCACCGCCCGACGTGCCGCCTGGCTGCTGGGGGCGCTCCTGCTGCTCGCGCTGCTGGTCCTCGCCAGCATCGCGATCGGCGCGCGCTCCGTCTCCCCGGGGCAGGTGCTGCACGTCCTGCTGCACCGTGAACCGTCCTCCGAGGACTGGATCGTGGTGCACCACTCCCGCATCCCCCGGACCATGCTGGGCATCGCCGTGGGCGCCGCCCTCGGCATCTCCGGGGCGATGATGCAGGCGCTCACCCGCAACCCGCTGGCCGACCCGGGCCTGCTCGGCATCAACGGCGGCGCCGCGGCGGCCGTCGCGGCCGGCACCGCGCTGTTCGAGCTGAAGTCCTTCGGCGCCTTCGTCTGGTTCGCGCTGGCCGGCGCCGCCGTCGCCGCGCTGATCGTGCAGCTCCTCGGCGGCAGCGGCCGGGCCTCGGCGACGCCGGCCCGGCTCGCGCTGGCCGGCACCGCCGTCACCGCCGTGCTCACCGCCTTCGTCAACGGGCTGATCCTGCTCGACCCGCTGACCCTGAACCGGTTCCGCTTCTGGCAGGTCGGCACCCTCGCCGGTGTCGACGGCGCCGTCGTCGGGCAGGTCCTGCCGTTCCTGGTGGTGGGCGGCGTCCTGGCGCTCGCACTGGCCAGGCCGCTCAACGCGCTGGCCCTCGGTGACGACGCCGGGCACGCGCTCGGCGCCAACCCCGGTCGGACCAGGCTGCTCAGCCTGGTCGCGATCACCCTGCTCTGCGGGGCGGCCACCGCGGCCGTCGGGCCGATCGCCTTCGTCGGCCTGGCCGTTCCGCACCTGGCCCGTCACGTCTGCGGGCCCGACCAGCGCTGGATCATGCTGCTGTCGGCCGTCTTCGCCCCGGTGCTGCTGCTCGGTTCCGACATCGTGGGCCGGCTCCTGCTGAGTCCGGCGGAGCTCCAGGTCGGCGTCGTCACCGCGTTCATCGGGGCCCCGCTCTTCATCGCCCTGGTACGCGGCCGGAGGATCGCCCAACTGTGAACAGCCCCACCGCGGTCGAGCCGACCGCCGTACCCACCACCCCCGCCGCGCGCGCGGCCGGGTCGGCCGCCGGCCGTCCTGGCGCCGTCCCGCTGGCCGCCGTCCGGCTCCCCGGCGGCCTGTCGTTGCGCTGGCACCGCCGGGCCACCGTGGTCTCCGTGGTCCTCCTCGTGGCGCTCGTGGCCACCGCCGTCTGGTCGCTGACCGCCGGCGACTACCCGATGCCGGTCGCCGACGTCGTCGAGGTGCTGACCGGCGGCGGCCGCCGGGCCGACCGGTACATCGTCATGGAGGTACGGCTGCCCCGACTGCTGACCGCCCTCCTGGTCGGTGCGGCGCTGGGGCTGGCCGGCTCGCTGTTCCAGACCCTCGCGCGCAACCCGCTGGGCAGCCCCGACGTCATCGGCTTCACCGTCGGTTCGGCGACCGGCGCCCTGGCGGTGATCCTGGTCATCGGCGGAAGCGCCGCCGCGGTGGCCGGCGGTGCGGTGGTGGGCGGCATGCTCACCTCCGTCCTGGTCTACCTGCTGGCGCGGCGGGGCGGGACCCAGGGGTACCGACTGGTCCTGGTCGGCATCGGCGTCAGCTCGCTGCTGTCCTCGCTCAACGCCTACCTGATCGCCCGTGCCTCCTTCAGCGACGCGCAGAGCGCCGCGGTCTGGCTCACCGGCAGCCTCAACGCGCGCGGCTGGGAACACTGCGGGCCGATGGCGGCCGCGCTGCTCCTGCTGCTCCCGGCGGCCGTGCTGCTGGGCCGGCCGCTGCGGATGCTGGAGATGGGCGACGACGCGGCGTCCTCGCTGGGCGTGCGCACCGAGGGCGCGCGGGTGTGGCTGGTGCTGATCGGCGTCGGCCTGACCGCCGCGGCCACCGCCGCCGCCGGGCCGATCCCCTTCGTCGCGCTGATCGCGCCGCAGGCCGTCCGCCGCCTCACCCGGGCCACCGGCCCCAACCTGCTCGGCTCGACCCTGCTCGGCGCCCTGCTGCTGGCCCTCAGCGACCTCGCGGCGCAGCGGTTGCTGGCCCCCACCCAGCTGCCCGTCGGTGTGCTCACCGGTGTGGTCGGCGGCTGCTACCTGGTCTGGCTGATCCTCGGCCAGTGGCGCGCCAAGCGCGGCTGATCGGAGGTCGCGGTCGGGTGCCCGGCCGCGACCCGGCGCCCGGGCGCCCCGTCAGACCAGGCGGGTGAACACCTGGGAGTGCCGGGCCGGGTCCAGGCCGGCGGCCCAGTCGCGGGGCGCGGCCGAGGCGGGGATCTCCCGGAAGCCGCGGCGCAGGAAGAGCGCGCCGCCGCCGGTGGTGGCGGTGACCAGGGCGCGCAGGCCCCGGCGGCGGGCCTCGGCGACGACGGCCGTCACCAGGAGCGAGCCTTGGCCCGCGCCCTGTCGGTCAGCCCGGACGCACAGGTTGTGCAGCAGCCCGGTGGCGGGCCGGCCGGCCTCCGGGGCCAGTGCGCGCAGCGCGACGCAGGCGTCCAACCGGTCGCCGTCCGGGCCCTGGCCGTGGACCACCAGGAAGGTGTCGGCCGGGTGCCGATAGGCGTCCGGCGCGCGCTCGCGCAGCGCGCCGGAGCGCATGAACGGGACGGAGAGCGCGTACAGCGCCGCCGCGTCCGAGCGTTCGGCGCGGACCGCCCGCAGGACCTGGGTCGCGTACGGCGCGGCGGTCACCGGACGGTGCCGCGGCGTGCGGGGGCCAGCGGGACGACCAGCGGGGTGCCGGTCTGCGGGTCCTCGATCACCTGGCAGGGCAGGTCGAAGACCTTCTCGACGAGGGCCGCCGTGACGATCTCGGCGGGCGGGCCCTCGGCGACCACCGTGCCGTCGCGCATGGCGATCAGGTGGCTGGCGTACCGCGCGGCCTGGTTGAGGTCGTGCAGCACCGCGACCAGGGTGCGGCCCTGCTCCTCGTGCAGGCGTGCGCACAGGTCGAGCACCTCGACCTGGTGGGCGATGTCCAGGAAGGTGGTCGGCTCGTCCAGCAGGAGCAGCGGGGTCTGCTGGGCGATGGCCATGGCGAGCCAGACCCGCTGGCGCTGGCCGCCGGAGAGCTCGTCGACGAAGCGGTCGGCGAGGGCGTCGACGTTGGTGGCCGCCATGGACTCGGCGACGATCCGCTCGTCCTCCCGCGACCACTGCCGGAACAGGCCCTGGTGCGGGTAGCGTCCGCGGGCCACCAGGTCCGCGACGGTGATGCCGTCCGGGGCGGTGGAGCTCTGCGGGAGCAGTCCGAGCCGGCGGGCGAGCTCCTTGGCGGGCAGTGCCCCGATCTGCTCGCCGTCCAGCAGCACCCGGCCCGCGGCGGGCTTGAGCAGGCGGGCGAAGGCGCGCAGCAGGGTGGACTTGCCGCAGGCGTTCGGACCCACGATCACGGTGAACGAGTCGTCCGGCACCGTCACCGACAACTCGGTGGCGATGGCGCGCTCGCCGTAGCGCAGCGTCACCCGCTCGGTGAGCAGGCGTCCTTCGGCGGTGGTCACTTCTCCTCCAGCAGTTCGTCGGTGGTCAGGACGACGGCGCACTTCTCGGCGGCCCAGCGCAGGGCCTCGCGGTGCTTCTCGGCGGAGAAGTCGGCGACGGCGTCGCCCACCACGAACGCCTGGATGTCGCGCGTCCACGCGTCGCAGGCGGTCATCATGACCCCGATGTGCGCGTAGACGCCGACGATCACCAGCTGGTCGCGGCCGGTCTCGTGGAGGATCCGGTCGAGGTCGGTGCGGGCGAAGGCGCTGTACTTCCACTTGAGCAGCATGACGTCCTGCTCGGCGGGTGCGACCACGTCGGGTACCGCCTGGGCCCGGGGGTCGGCGGGCAGGCCCGGCCCCCAGAAGTCGAGCTGCAGACCGCGTTCCCCGGGGGTCTGGCCGCCGCGCTGGTGGGAGTAGATCACGGGCATGCCCAGGGTGCGGGCGTGCGCCAGGATCCGCGCGGTGTTGGCGAGGGCCGGGGCCAGTGGGGGGCCCTCGGCGGGGAAGGCGCCGAGGAAGTAGTTCTGCAGGTCGTGGACGAGGACGGCGGCCCGCGAAGGGCTGACGTGCCACGGCACCTTGCGAGGGGGGAGGTCCTCGGGGCCGGGCAGGCGGTAGGGGGCGATGGCGGGCAGAGCCATGCGGGTGGCCTTTCTGGGCTAGCGGGTGGTGGTGCGCAGGTCCTTCTTGCTGACCTTGCCGATGCCGGTGCTGGGGAAGGCGTCGACGAACTCGACGCGGTCCGGGACCTTGTAGGCGGCCAGGCCGGCGGCGTGGACGAAGGACTTGAGCTCGGCGGGGCGCGGCCGGTCGGCGCCGGGACGCAGGATGACGTAGGCGCAGCTGCGCTCGCCCAGGTACTCGTCCGGGGTGGCGACGACGGAGACGTCGTGCACGGCGGGGTGGGCGAGCAGGACGTTCTCGACCTCCTCGGCCGCGACCTTCTCGCCGCCCCGGTTGATCTGGTCCTTGGCCCGGCCCTCGACGACGAGGTGGCCGGTGGGCGTGCGGCGCACGATGTCGCCGGTGCGGTAGAAGCCGTCGGCGGTGAACGAGCGGGCGTTGTGCTCGGGAGCCCGCCAGTAGCCGCGGATGGTGTACGGCCCGCGGGTCAGCAGGTGCCCGGTCTCGCCGTCGGGCACGTCGACGTCCTCGTCGTCGACGACCCGGACCTCGTCGTCGGGGGAGATCGGCCGGCCCTGGGTGGTGAGGACGGTGTCCTCGGGGTCTTCGGGGCGGGTGTAGTTGACCAGGCCCTCGGCCATGCCGAACACCTGCTGGAGCCGGCACCCGAGGGCCGGGCCGAGTCGGCGGGCCGCCTCCTCGCTGAGCTTGGCACCGCCGACCTGGAGCAGGGCGAGGCTGGACAGGTCGTGCCCGCTGCCCGGTGCGGCCTGGGCCCAGGCGAGGGCCAGCGGTGGGACGACGCCGGTGATCGTGACGCCTTCGCGGGCGATCAGGGACAGCGCGGTCTCGGGGCTCGGTTCGGGGGCGAGGACGACCCGTCCGCCGGCGTGGAAGGTGCCGAGCGTGCCGGGGGAGCTGAGCGGGAAGTTGTGGGCCGCGGGCAGCGCGCACAGGTACACCGTGTCCGCCGAGAGCTCGCAGATCACCGCGGACTCGCGCACGCTGTACAGGTAGTCGTCGTGGCAGCGGGGGATGAGCTTGGACAGGCCGGTGCTGCCGCCGGAGAGCTGGAGGAAGGCCAGTTCGCCGGAGTGCGGCGGGTCGGTCGGCGCCACGGGGACGTCCGCGCGCAGCTCGGCGAGCGGGGTGAAGCGGGCCGGGTCGCCCACGACGAAGACCTCGCCGAGCCCGGGCACCGCGGCGCACACGTCGGCGGCCAGATCCCGGTAGTCGAAGCCGCCGTGGCGGTCGGCGATGAACAGCGCCTTGGCCTCGGCGAACTCGCAGAAGTACGTGATCTCGGCCCGGCGGTGTGCGGGGAGGGCCATCACGGGCACCACGCCGGCCCGCAGCGCGCCGAAGAACACCTCGAAGAACTCGGCCACGTTGGGGAGTTGGAGGACGACCCGGTCGCCCTTGCGCAGCCCGCGGGTGAGCATTCCGGTGGCGAGCCGGTCGGCCCGGGCGTCGAGCTCGGCGTAGGTCCAGTGCCGGTCGCCGTCGGTCACGGCGACCCGCTCCGGTGTCGTGGCGGCGTGGCGGCGGATCATGGCGTCCAGTGGCTCGCCGGTCCAGTGGCCGGCCGCCCGGTAGCGCTCGGCGGCTTCTTCGGGGTAGAGGCTCATTCGCTGTCCTTCAGTCCGACGGCGTGCAGGAAGGTGCGGAACTTGGCGTCGGTCTCGGCGAGTTCGTGTTCCGGTACGGAGGAGGCTATGACCCCGGCGCCGGCGAACAGCCGGAGCCGGTCTCCGTCGGCCTCGGCGCAGCGCAGGGTGACGACCCACTCGCCGTCACCCGAGGCGTCGCCCCAGCCGACCACCCCGGCGTAGAGTCCGCGGTCGAAGGGCTCCAGGCCGGCGATGAGGTCCCGGGCCCGGTCGGTCGGGGTGCCGCAGACGGCGGGAGTGGGGTGCAGGGCCAGCGCGAGGTCGAGGGCGCTGGTGGACGGGTCGCGCAGGGTGCCGGTGACGGTCGTGGACAGGTGCCACATGGCCGCCGTGCGGACGAGCGAGGGCCGCTCGGGGACGACCAGGTCCACGCAGTGGGGTGCGAGCGCCCGGCGGACGGCGTCGGCCACGAAGGCGTGCTCGGCGAGGTCCTTCCCGGAGCGCATCAGCGCCTCCGCCCGCTGCCGGTCCTCCACCGGGTCGGTGCTGCGGGCGGCGGAGCCGGCCAGCGGGTTGGACACCACGCGGGTGCCCCGGCGGGAGAGCAGGAGCTCGGGGCTGGCCCCGATCAGCGTGGCGGTGCCGCCGGCCGGTACCGCGAAGGTGTGGCCGCGCGGATCGCGGTCCAGCAGCCGCCGCACCATGGCGGGGATGTCGGTGCCGCCGGGGGAGGTGAGCTCCAGGGTGCGGGCGAGGACGATCTTCGCCAGGTCCGGGTCCTCGTTCATGAGCCGCACCGCGGTGGCGACGGCGGCGCGGTAGCCCTCGGGAGCGGGGACGGGGCGTTTGGTCCACGCGCCGCCGGTGGCCGGGGCCGGGACGGGCGGGCGCGGGAGGTCTTCGGTGACCGGGCCCGCGTGCCGGACCCGTTCCGGGATGAAGAGTTCGGCGGGTCGACCGGGGGAGAAGGGGATCGCCCCGACCACGACCGCCTCGCGGCCGTCGGCCCGGGCTTCGGCCAGCAGCCGGCCGGCCGCTGCCGGGTCGGGTACGGACCGGTGCCGTCCTTCGGCGAGGAGAGTCCGGGTGGGGCCGGCCAGGAAGGCCCGGTCCGGTCCCGGGCGGTAGGCGGCGAGGAGTTCACCGCAGGTCGCGGAGGACGAGGCGGTGGACCGGGCTTCGAACGCCGTGGTCATGGTGCTCCGTTCTGACGGCGCCGCAGGGCACCGGGGTGATGGGGCTCGTGGGACGGACCGCGCGGGACCGCCCCGGGCGGAGGTCAGGCCCGCAGGGTGGCTCCGCCGTCGACGTACAGGTCGTGCATCGTGATGTGGCGTGCGCGGTCGCCGGCGAGGAACAGGACGGCCTCGGCGATGTCGTCGGGGTCCGCGATCCGGCCGAGCGGGATACCCACCCGGAAGGTGTCCGGATCGCCGTCGAGCACCCGGCGTTCGGCGTCCGGGTCGGTCCACAGCGAGCGCTGCATGGCGGTGTCGGTCGAACCCGGCGAGACCAGGTTGCACCGGACGCCGGCGCCGGCGAGCTCCAGGCCGAGGCAGCGCATGAACATCGTGGTGGCGGCCTTGGAGGCCGCGTAGGCCGCCATGTTCATCCGTGGCACGCCGGCGGCGTTCGACCCCACGGTGACGATGCTGCCGCGGCCTCGCTCGGCCATGCGCCGCCCGACGGACCGGCAGGTGTGGAACACGCCGGTGGTGTTGACGGCGAAGGTGCGCTGCCATTGTTCGTCACTGGTGTCCAGGACGGATCCGGCGTGCAGGACGCCGGCCACGTTCACCAGGATGTCGATCGGGGCGTGCTCACGTTCGACCCGGTTCACCAGGTCTTCGACGGCGTCGGCGTCGGTGACGTCGAGCCGGCGGACCGACGGATCGGAGGGACGCAGGTCGCAGGCCACGACCTGGGCCCCGCGTGCGGCCAGCAGGCGGGCGACGGCGGCTCCGATGCCCTGGGCGGCGCCGGTGACCAGCGCGGTGCGGCCTGCGAACTCGGAGGACGATATCGGATCCATCGGTTACCGCACTCCTACGGCGGTCGAGGTGTCGGCGCGCCGACCGGTGGGGCGTGGCCGGACGGCACGATTGGGGACGGGGGGCATGTGAGGACTACTTCCGGAGGTCGGACCGCAACGGCGCGGACAAACGTACGACTTGGTGAGGTAAGGTTAGCCTAACCGCGCCTGGGGGTTCGGAGCGGGACGGTCGGTACGGTTCTCCGGCACTCGCTCCCGTACGACTCCCACGGCTCGCGGCCCTCCCGGAGCCCCTCGACCGGGCGATCCTTCGGTGAGACGTCCCGTGACGGGACGTTCGGCGACGACACGGGTGTCGGACGTCTGGCGGGCCGGCCCGCCGAGTGGTTCGCTGGGTACTCGACGCGGGAGCGCGCCGCCCGCCGCCTTCCGACCCCACCCCCCAGGATCCCGGGGCCCCTCATGCCGGACGAGAAGCACCGCGGCACCGCCGAAGCGATCCTCCCGCTCGTCGGCGGCCCCGCCAACATCCACTCCGTCGCCCACTGCATGACCCGGATGCGGCTGGGCCTGAACGACCGCTCCCTGGTGGACGAGGACGCGCTCAGGGCCCTGCCCGCCGTGCTCGGCGTCGTGGAGGACGACACCTACCAGATCGTCCTGGGCCCGGGCACCGTCGCCCGGGTCACGCCCGAACTCCAGCGGCTCGTCGACGCGTCCGCGCCCCGGGCCGCCGGCGGTGCCGGGGAGCCCGCGGGCTCCCGGGAGCCCGCCGGAGGCGAAGCCGCCGTCGACGCCGGGGAGCTCGCCCGGCGCGGCGCGCGACTCAGGGCACAGGCCGGGGCCAGGAATGCGACACCGGTCAGACTCCTGCTGCGCCGGGTCGCGAACATCTTCGTGCCGCTGATCCCCGCCCTGATCGGCTGCGGCATCGTCGCGGGCGTCAACGGGGCCCTCGCCAACCTCGGTTGGGCCACCGGGCTGGTCCCGGCCCTCGCCGCGATCTCCTCGGGGTTCATGTCCCTGATCGCCGTCTTCGTCGGCTACAACACGGCGAAGGAGTTCGGCGGCACACCGATCCTCGGTGCCGCCGTGGCCTGCGTGACCGTCTACGCCGGGGTCGCCAAGGTGGAGGCCTTCGGGCACCACCTCGCGCCCGGCCAGGGCGGTGTGCTCGGGGCGCTCGGCGCCGCGCTGCTGGCGGTCCAGGTGGAACGGTGGACCCGGCGCGTGATGCCCGACGCCCTGGACGTCCTCCTCACCCCGATGGTCACCGTCCTCGTCACCGGCCTGGTCGCCCTGTTCGGCCTGATGTTCGTCGCCGGGGAGGTCTCCACCGGGATCGGCGACCTCGCCACCTGGCTGCTGGCCCACGGCGGAGCCCTCGCCGGGCTGGTGCTCGGCGGCATGTTCCTCCCGCTGGTCATGCTCGGCCTGCACCAGGCGCTGATCCCGATCCACACCACCCTCATCGCACAGCAGGGTTCCACCGTGCTGCTGCCGATCCTCGCCATGGCCGGGGCCGGCCAGGTCGGCTGCGCCCTGGCGGTGTACGCGCGGCTGCGCCGCAACCCCTCGATCCGCGCGACCATCCGGTCCGCACTGCCCGCCGGCCTCCTCGGCGTCGGCGAGCCGCTGATCTACGGCGTCTCGCTGCCGCTCGGCCGCCCGTTCGTCACGGCCTGCGTGGGCGGGGCCTGCGGCGGGGCCGTCGTCGGGTTCCTGGGCCAACTCGGTACCGCCGTCGGCTCGACCGCGATCGGCCCCTCCGGCTGGGCCCTGTTCCCGCTGCTGGCCGGCCCGCACGGGTTCGCGGCGAGTGCGGCCGTCTACGCCGCGGGCCTGGTGACGGGGTACGTGACGGGCTTCCTGGCGACGTACTTCTTCGGCTTCACCCGCGGGATGCTCGCCGAACTCGACGTACCCGCACCGGAGAACGGCCGGAGCCCGGCCCCGGGCGACGCGGCGGACCCCGGCCGCCGGAGCACGGGCTGAACCCGTTCCGCGGCGCGGGCGGGCCTCCCGCGCAGCCTCCGTCGAGCAGTGCGGTCGCCCCGGCTCCGACGAGCCGGAGGAGGCGGGCATCCGACGGCCGTCAGGGCGTCGGATGGGCTGTGAGGCCCGGGTGAAGGTCGTGGGTGGGGCCGGTGATCGGCCGTTGATCGGGCGTAGACGGGGAGCCTGGAGCATCTGGAACCGGAGGGGACCGGTTCGGAGGCCACAGCCTGACCACCGGGTTCCACGCGGTCGGACCACGGACCGCGCGGGTGCCCAGCGCTGATGCCGCCACTGGTCCCGACCCCCTATCAGGAGTCCGGACCACGAAGGGCAGACGAGGCATGGACGGCGGACAGTGGGTGCAAGCGGTGAGGACGGCGACGGGCTTCGGAGAGCAGCTGAGGGTGCGGCGCGAGCGGATCGGCCTGACCCAGCAGTGCCTGGCCGATCACGCCACCCTGAGCGTGCGGGCCATCCGGGACATGGAGAGCGGCCGGGTGAGACGGCCTCGGAACGAGACCGTCCGGCTGCTGGCGGACGCGCTGCGGCTGGAGGGCCGCAGCCGGGCGGACTTCGAGGAGGCCGCCCGTCGGCACCCGCTCGCCGATGAGCCGGCGGCCGTGGCGCCGGTCGCCCCGCCGGTGGCGCGGGGGGCCATCGTCGGCCGGGAGATGGAGGCCGAGGTGCTGTCCGACGCCTTCGCCGTGCACGGGGACCGGCTGGTCTCGCTGGTGGGGCTCGGCGGGGTCGGCAAGACCCGGCTCGCCCTGGAGGTGGCCCGCCGCCTGCACCTGGCCGCCTGCTGGTCGGTGCGCTGGGTGGACTGCTCCGGCGACTCGGCCCCCTGGCACGGCCGGGTGGACGACATCGTCCGGGACATCGGCGACCGGCCCGCCCTGCTGGTGCTGGACGGCGCCGACGGCGGGGTGGACGCCGACCGGCTGGACGGGCTGTTCCACCACTGCCCCGGGCTGCGGGTGCTGATCACCGCCCGGGAGGCCTGGCCGCTGCCGGGCGGGCAGGTCGTCCCGCTCGCCCCGCTGCCCGTACCGTCCCCCGAACTCGACTCCCAACCCGAGGCGTTGGCGCAGATCGGCGCCGTCCGGCTGCTGCTCTCGCACCTGCGCCGGCTGCGCCCCGGCTACACCCTGGAGCGCTCCGAGGCCCCCGCCGTGGCCGCGCTCTGCCGCCAGCTGGACGGCCTGCCGGGGGCGTTGGAGCGCGCGGCGGGGTGGACGCTGGTGCAGTCCACCGCCCAGCTGCTGGCCCGGCTGTCGGCCGGCCCGTTCACGCTGGCGGCACCGCCGGTGGTGTACGGCACGCGCGGCGACGTCCGGGACGAGGTGGAGCCGGCGATCCAGCGGTTGACGGAGCGCCAGCGGGCCCTGCTGGAGGTGCTCGTGGACGAGCCCGGGGACTGGTCGGGGGAGGACGCGGTGGTCCGCAGCGGCTGGGCGCCGCAGACCTGCCTGGCGACGGTGCACGAACTGCTGTCGCGCGGACTGATCCGCAGCGTGCCCGCCCGCGACGGGGTGCGCTTCACGGTGCTCAACGTGTGCCGCCGCCTGCTCCGGGAGGAGCCCGGGCACCGGTTCGCGCCGGCCGCGGACGTCCAGCTGCTCGCCGTCGCGGGCTGACCGCGCGGCGGCCGGCCGGGTGTCGATACTGCCGCTTCTTGCCCGCATCTTGCCGCACGAGCTGCCGGTCGCCGGGCCCGATCGTTCCTAGCGTTCTCCGTGGGGCTGGACCGCCGCGGAATACGCGCCGGAATTCCCGGGCCGCCGGCAGGGGCGTCGGCGGAATTCCATCGACGATCGCTACCGACGAGGGCTGGGCTGTGGAGTACGGAAACGCGGGAGAGAGCAGACCGGACGTCGTCGTGACGACGACGGCCTCGGATTCGCACACCTGGAACCTGGTGTTCCTGCAACTGCTGCTGGAGGAAATGGGCCACCGGGTGACGAACCTGGGCGCGTGCGTCCCCGACGCCCTGCTGATCTCCGAATGCCGCCGGATCGAACCGGGCCTGATCGTGGTCAGCAGCGTCAACGGGCACGGGTACCAGGAAGGGCTGCGGGTGATCCCGGCCCTGCGCGCCTGCCCGGAACTGCGGCGCACCCCGACGGTCATCGGCGGCAAGCTCGGCATCGCCGGAACCGACGACCCCGACCGCGAGCGCACACTGCTCGCGGCCGGCTTCGACCGGGTCTTCGAGGAGGGCTCCGCGGTGGCCGGGTTCCGCGAGTTCGTCGACGGGCTGCGCTCCCGGGTCCTGCTGTGACGAGCTTCGGCGCGTTCGTGGCGCAGGCCGCGGAGGCCGGCGCCCTGGTGGTCCAGCCCCGGATGGGGATGGCACAGGCGGCCCGGATGCGGGAGGGCCTGCTCGCCACCCGGGCGGCGGCCGCCGTCACCGTCGGCACCATCACCCTGGACAGCTACACCCGCACCGGCGACCTCGACGCCGCGCGGCGGGCACTGGCCGCCGGGGCCGGCCTCAACGGCTACCCGATCGCCACCCACCCGGTCGAGGTCACCAGGGCGGTCCTGGCCGGGGTGGCGGACGCGGGCTTCCCGGTGCAGGTCCGGCACGGCTCGGCCGCGCCGGAGCACATCATCGGGGCGCTGCTGGCGGCCGGCCTGGACGCCACCGAGGGCGGACCGGTCTCCTACTGCCTGCCGTACGGCCGCACCCCGCTGCACGAGGCGGTGGCCCGCTGGCAGCGCAGCTGCGAACTCCTGTCTTCCATGCGGGAGTTCGGTGCGGATCCGCACCTGGAGACGTTCGGCGGCTGCATGATGGGTCAGCTCTGCCCGCCCTCGCTGCTGATCGCCATCAGCGTCCTGGAGGCGCTGTTCTTCCGCCAGCACGGGCTGCGCAGCATCTCGCTCAGCTACGCCCAGCAGGCCAACGCCCGCCAGGACGAGGAGGCGCTGGCCGCGCTCGGCCGGATCGCGGGCGAACTGCTCGCGGACGTCGACCGGCACCTCGTGGTGTACGCGTACATGGGCGTGTACCCGCGCTCGCCCGACGGCGCCCGGCTGCTGCTGGAGGACGCCGCGCGGCTCGCGGTGCGCGGCGGCGCCGCCCGGCTGATCGTCAAGACCACGGCCGAGGCACACCGCATCCCGACCGTCGCCGAGAACGTCCGGGCGCTGGAGACCGCCGCCGCGGCCGCCACGGCGGAACGCGCCCGCCCCCGGCCCGCCGCCCCGCCGGACACCGGGATCGAGGCCGAGGCCAGGGCCCTGATCGGCGCGGTGCTCGACCTGGACACCGACGTCGGACGGGCCCTGGTGCGGGCGTTCGCGGCCGGCTACCTGGACGTGCCGTACTGCCTGCACCCCGACAACGCCGGGCGGACGCGCAGCTCGATCGGCCCGGACGGACGGCTGCTGTGGTCCGCCGTCGGCTCGATGCCGATCGCCGGGCTCGCCGAGGGCGGCCGCGCGCCGATCCTCGGCTCGGCCGGGCTGCTGGCCGCGCTCTCCCAGGTCCAGCAGCGCTACGACGGGCGGGCCGAACGCCCGCCCGCACCCGCACCCCGGGGCCTGCCCGCCGGCCGGTGAGGCGCCGGGTGAGACGTCCGGTGAAGCGCCCGCCGAGAAACCACGCTCCACGCTCACGCTCCACGAGAGAACGAGAGAAGAGGACCCGACCATGCCCGACGCCACGCCTCTGCCGCCGACCGACCCGGGCCGGCACCTGACCGCGCCGGCCACCCGCAGCGCGCTCCGGATCCAGCAGCACCTGCTCACCGCGGCCCGCGAGTTCCTGCGCGGCCGGGGCTTCACCGAACTGCTGCCGCCGATCATCGGCCCCGTCACCGATCCCGGTGCGCGCGGCTCCAAGCAGGTGGACATCGACTTCTACGGCCACCGCTACAAGCTGATGACCAGCGCGATCCTGTACAAGCAGGCCTCGCTGCTCGCCTTCGACAAGATCTTCTGCATCGCCCCGAACGTCCGCCTGGAACCGCTGGAGACCGCCGGGACGAACCGCCACCTCGCCGAGTTCCACCAGCTGGACGTGGAGGTCGCCGGCGCGAGCCGGGACGACGTCGTCCAGCTGGCCGAGGACCTGGTGGTGCACATGGTCGACAGCACCGTCCGCGCGCTCCCCAAGGAGTTCGCCGAACTCGGCCGGGACCGGCTGGCCTTCGCCGAACTGCTGCGGGGCTCCTTCGGCCGCATCCGGCACGCCGAGGCGGTCGCCGAACTCCAGGGCATCGGGCACCCGCAGCGCGCCGAGGCCGAACTCGACTGGGAGGGCGAGGCGTTGCTGTCCGCCCGGCGGGACCGTCCGTTCTTCGTCACCGACTACCCGAAGGGCTCGCGCGGCTTCTACGACCGCGAGCACCCCGACGACCCGGGCCTGCTGCGCAACTTCGACCTGCTGGCACCCGAGGGCTACGGCGAACTGTGCAGCGGCAGCCAGCGCACCAACGACTACGCGGAGATCGTCACCCGGATGCGGGAGACCGGCGAGAACCCGCAGAAGTACCGCTGGTACCTGGACCTGGTGCGCGAGGGCGTACCGGCCAGCGCGGGCTTCGGCATCGGGGTCGAGCGGCTCACCCGGTACGTCGCCGGGCTGGACGCCGTCTGGCAGGCCAGCGCCTTCCCGAAGATCGCCGGGGTGGTGTCCCCGTGAGCGACCTCAGCGCGCCGGGATTCCCGGAGGAGGAGGTCCGGCAGCGGGCCCGCGCCGGGGCCGCCGCCGCCTTTCCGCCCGCCGAGGAGTACGGACACGTGCTGTTCGGCGCCGGCCGGTCGGGCGCGGCGGACCGGCCGGCGCCGGACGCCCTGGACGCGCTGCGGATCGTCCCGCCGCTGTTCCTGCCGCAGCGGCTCGCCAAGCTGATCGACCTCGGTCGCGAGCCCGACTACCGGGACGTCGAACTGGCCACCACCATCGGCGGGTTCGCCTCCGCGCTGCCGGTGTACGTCTCCGCGACCGGCTCCACCCGGGCCGCCGGTGGTGACCTCGGGCTGGCGCTGAGCCGGCAGGCCGGGGCGCTCGGCATCCCGATGGTGATCGGCGAGAACGTGGTGCCGGTCAACGGCTACGGCCGGCTCGGTGAGGCGGCCGACCGCACGCTGCTCGGCCGGCTGCGCGCCTACACCGAGGAACTCCCGGACGGCCTCGGCGGCGTGGCCGTCCAGCAGAGCACCGAGGACGCCGACGCCGAGGTGTGGAACCTCGTCCACAGCGACCCGGCCGCCCTGCCCCTGCTGGAATCCGGGCGGCTGGCCTTCGAGTTGAAGGTCGGCCAGGGCGCCAAACCGGGCCTGGGCGGCATGACCGTGCTGGAGGCCGAGGCCGCCGCCGCGCTGGGCGACCGCTTCGGGCTGGACCCGTTGTTCGGCGACGGGCGGGTGCTGCGCGCCGCCACCCCGGGCACCTTCACCGCGGAGATCCTGCGCCAGCAGATCCGGCTGATGCGCAACAACTACCCGCGGGTGCGGATCTGGGTGAAGCTCTACCCCGGCCGGGACGTGGCCGAGGCTGCCCGGGTGGCGCACGAGGCCGGGGCGGACGCCGTCGTGGTGGACGGCGCCGAAGGCGGAACCGGCTGGGCGCCCGGGGTGTTCCTGCCGCACGTCGGACTGCCGCTCGCGGAGTGCCTGCGTCGGCTGGCGGTCGAGCCGCCGCCCTCGCTGCTGGTCTCCGGGCGGATCTGGGAAGGCGCCCGAGCGGTCAAGTGCCTGGCCCTGGGGGCCCGCGCGGTGGGCCTCGGGCGGGCGGCGCTGCTCGCCGTGGCGGAGGACCGGGAATCCGGACTCCGCCGTTTCGTGGACTGTCTGGCGCTGGAACTCCGGCTGCTGATCAGTGCGCTCGGAAAGTACGCGCCGCAGGCCCTGGACCGGGAGGACGTCTGGTCCCCCGAGGAATACGGAATCACCGCCGGCCGGTAGCCCCGGCCCGCCCGGGTCGATTCCTGCGGCAGGCCCGGAAAAGCGGCACCGGAAACTGCCGATTTACTTCCTGATTTTCTGCCGATAGGGCCGTCGAATTCCCCCTATCGTCGAACTCGTCGCCGATTCATCTCACTTCTGGGGCTGAATGATGTCCTCTCGCGGTTTCCCTACTGAGAATGCTGCGCCCGAAATCACGGCGCCTGAAATCACGGTGCCCGCTTTCGAGCCGCCCGCTTTCGAGCCGTTCGCCTCCGCCGTCCGCCGCTTTCCGGAGCGGCCGGCCGTCCGCACCGGCGGCCGGACCGTCAGCTACCGGGAGCTGGACGGCCTGACCGCCGCGCTCGCCGCCCGGCTCGCCCCCGGGGGGACGGTCGCCGTCACCGGCCGCGACCGGCTGGACCACGTGGTCGCGCTGCTGGCGGTCCTGCGGGCCGGCGCCACCTACCTGCCGCTGGACCGGGAGGCCCCGGAGGAGCGCAACCGCTGGATCGCCGAGGACGCCGGGGCCTCCCTGGCCCTCGGCGGCGAGGAGCTCACCGAACGCACCGGGCTCACCGAGCTCAGCGACAGCGCGGGTGCCGGTGCCGGTGGCGGTGCCGGCTACGTCATCTACACCTCCGGCACCACCGGCCGTCCGAAGGGCGTGCACGTCCCGCTCGCCGCGCTGACCGGCCACCTGGCCGCCGCCGTCCGGACCTTCGGCCTGACCGAGCAGGACGTGGTGCTGCAGTTCGCCCGTCCGACGGTGGACGTGGCCGTGGAGCAGGTCCTCGGCGCGCTGTCCGCCGGGGCCTGCCTGGTCCTCCCGGAGCACCGGCTCCTCTCCCCGGCCGAACTGCTGGACCTGCTGGACGCCGAGGGCGTCACCGTCGCGAACCTGGCCGCCGGCTACTTCCAGGACGTGGTGGCGGCCCTGGGCGGCCGGGTGCCGCGCACCCTGCGGCTGATGATCTCGGGCAGCGACAAGCTGGAGCCCGCCACCGCCGCGGCCTGGTGGGCCGCGACCGGGGTGCCGCTGCTGAACGCGTACGGACCGACCGAGACGGTGGTCACCGCCACCACCCACCGGCTCGCGGGCGAGCAGCCCGAGGCGGGCGTGCCGATCGGGACCGCGCTCGGCGGGCGGCGGCTCTACGTGCTCGACGAGCGGCTGCGCCCGGTGCCGCCCGGCACGGCCGGCGAACTGTACGTCGGCGGGCCGCTGCTGGCCTCCGGCTACCTCGGCCGCCCGGGCCTGACCGCCGACCGCTTCGTCGCGGACCCGTTCGCGGCCCTGCCCGAGGACCCGTCCGCAGACCCCGCCGCAGCGCCGAGCGGCGCTCCCGGCGCGCGGATGTACCGCACCGGCGACGTGGTGCGCCGCGCCACCGAGGACGGGCCGCTGGAGTTCGTCGGCCGCAGCGACCATCAGGTGAAGGTCCGAGGCTTCCGGGTCGAGCCGGGCGAGATCGAGCAGGTGCTGGCCGGGTACCCGGGCGTCACCGGCTGCGTGGTGGTGGCGCGCGAGGGCCGGCTGGCCGGGTACCTGACCGGCGCCGCGCCGCGGTACGCCGAGGCGCGGGCCTGGCTGGCCGAGCGGCTGCCCGAGCACATGATCCCGGCGACGCTCACGGCGCTGGACGCCTTCCCGTTGACCGGCGGCGGCAAGGTGGACCGCCAGGCCCTGCCCGAGCCGCAGGCCGAGGCCGAGGGCCGGCCCGCCGGCCGCCCGCCGCGCACGCCCGCCGAGCAGCTGATCGCGGCGGTCTGGGCGGACGTGCTCGGGGTGCCCGAGGTCGGGGCGGACGACAACTTCTTCCACCTGGGCGGCGATTCGCTGACGGCCGTGCGGGTGGTGGGCCGGGTCTTCGACGTCTTCGGCATGGTGTCCCCGTACACCATCTTCGACGCGCCGACGCTGGCGGAGTTCGCCGCCGCGGTGACCGCCGCCTCCGGCGGTGAGCGCCCGGCGCTGGTCCGCTCGGGCGCCGCCGAGGCCCCGCTGTCCAAGTTCCAGCGCGGCCTCTGGTTCCTCGACCAGTGGAACCCGGACGCGCCGACCTACGTGGTGCCCTGGGTGTTCCGTTTCGCCGGGCCGGTCGACCCCGAGCTGCTGCGGCAGGCGCTGGCCGGGGTGGTGGCGCGGCACGAGAGCCTGCGGACGACCTTCGAGCTCGCCGAGGACGGCCCGCGCCAGATCGTCCACCCGGCCGTGGAGCCGCCGTTCACGCTCACCGAGACCACCGCGGACCAGGTGGACGACCTGGTGGCCGAGGCCGCGCTGGAGCCCTTCGACCTGGAGGCCGGGCCGCTGGTGCGGGCGCGGGTCTTCCGGGCCGCCGGGGCGACCACCCTGCTGCTGCTCTTCCACCACATCGTCTGGGACGAGGGCTCGCTGCCGGTGCTGGAGGCCGAACTCCAGGAGCTGTACGCGGCGGCGGCCGAGGGGCGCCCGGCCGAGCTGCCGGAACTCGCCGT
Organism: Kitasatospora sp. NPDC094016; assembly: GCF_040304045.1. Taxonomy (NCBI): domain Bacteria; kingdom Bacillati; phylum Actinomycetota; class Actinomycetes; order Kitasatosporales; family Streptomycetaceae; genus Kitasatospora; species Kitasatospora sp. NPDC094016. The sequence goes on along the minus strand of NZ_JBEOUK010000063.1, from coordinate 19,871 downwards.
CCAGTACGGCGACTACGCGGCCTGGCAGTACCAGGACGACACTGCCGAGCGGCAACTCGACTACTGGCGTGAGCAGTTGGCCGACGCGCCGGACGCCGACGCGCTGGCGCCGGACCACCCCCGCCCCGAGGAGCAGGCCTTCCGCGGTGCGTTCCACCGCTTCGCGATGCCGGATCCGGTGGCCGGGGCCGTCCGGGCGCTCGCCCGCAGCGAGGACGCGACCCCGTTCATGGTGCTGCTCGCCGGGCTCGCGCTCACCCTGCACCGCCGCTCCGGGCAGCGCGACCTGGTGCTCGGCTCGCCGGTGAACGTCCGCGGCCGAGCCGAACTCGACGGCCTGATCGGCTACTTCGTCAACCTGCTGCCGCTGCGCCTGAACGTCGAGGAGGGCGTCTCCTTCCGCGAGCTGGTCCGGCACGTGCGCGAGGTGTCGATCGCCGGCTACCGGCACCAGGAGGTGCCCTTCGACGACATCGCGAACGCGGTGCTGGAGGAGCGCCCCGAGGACCGGAACCCGCTGTGCCAGGTACTGCTGGAGCTGCACCCGCTGGACACCCGCCCGCTGACCGTCGGCGGGTGCGAGGTCACCCGCCAACTGCACTCCAACCCCGTCTCCCGCTTCGACCTGTCCGTCTCGGTGGACGACCGCGGCACCGGCTTCACCGGCCGCTTCGAGTACGACAGCGACCTCTTCGAGGCCTCCACCATGGCCGGACTGTGCGAGCAGTGGCTGGGCACCCTGGCCGCCGCCCTGGAGGTGCCGGGGCACGCCCTGTTCGAGGCGCAGGCCGCCCGGGCCCCGCAGGCCACCGCCCTGATCTCCGGTGAAAGGACCGTCCCGTACGGCGAGTTGAACGCCGCCGCGAACCGGCTGGCGCGCCACCTGGTGGGCCTGGGCATCGGCCGCGGCGACACCGTCGCCGTACTCGCCGACCGCGGGCCGGAGATGGTCACCGCGCTGCTGGCCGCCCTCAAGACCGGCGCCGCCTACACCCTGCTCGACCCGGACTTCCCGGCCGAGCGGCTGGCCGGCGCGGTCGCCGACACCGGCGCCGCCACGGTGATCACCCACCGCCACGCCACCGTGCCGTTCGCCGTCCAGCGCCAGGTGGACCTGGACGCCGCGGCCGCCGAACTGGCCCGGTACGCGGCGCACGACCTCGGCCTGCCGGTCGACGGCGGCGACCTCGCCTGCGTGATGTTCACCTCCGGCTCCACCGGCCGCCCCAAGGGCGCGGCCGTTCCGCACCGCGCGCTCACCATCACCTACCTCGGCCAGGACTACGCCCGCTTCGGCCCGGACGAGGTCTGGCTGCAGTGCTCGCCGGTCTCCTGGGACGCCTTCGCGCTGGAGCTCTACGGCGCGCTCTGCTTCGGCGGTGCGTGCGTCCTGCAGCCCGGCCAGCGCCCCGACCCGCAGGCCATCGCCGAGCTGACCCGCCGCCACGGCGTCACCGAACTCCAGCTCTCCGCCAGCCTGTTCAACTTCCTGCTGGAGGAGCTCCCGGAGACCTACGACGGCCTCAAGCTGGCCATCACCGCCGGTGAGCGGGCCTCCGTCACCCACGTGGCCAAGGCCTTGGAGACCTACCCCGGCCTGGTCGTCGCCAACGGCTACGGCCCGGTCGAGAGCCTCGGCCTGACCACCTGCCACCAGGTCGGCCCGGAGGACGTCACCGGCAGCTCCGTCCCGATCGGCGTCGCGCTGAACGGCAAGGGCATCCTCGTCCTGGACGAGCTGCTGCGCCCCGTCGAGCCCGGCGTGACCGGCGAGCTGTACGCCTCCGGCGGCGGTCTCGCCTACGGCTACCTCGGCCGGCCCGGCCTCACCGCCGAGCGCTTCGTCGCCTCCCCGTTCGGCGCCCCGGGCGAGCGCATCTACCGCACCGGGGACCTCGGCTACGTCAGCGCCGGGGGCCTGCTGGAGGTCACCGGCCGGATCGACGACCAGGTCAAGATCCGCGGCTTCCGGGTCGAGCCCGGCGAGATCGAGGACGCGCTCACCCGGCACCCCGCCGTCCAGGAGGCCGCCGTCACCGTCCACGAACCCGCCCCGGGCGACCACCGCCTGGCCGCCTACGTCACCGTCGGGGCCGACGCACCGGACCCGGAGGTGCTCCTCGACCACCTGGCCGGCCTGCTGCCCGAGCACATGGTGCCCGCCACCCTGGACGTCCTGGACGCCCTGCCGCTCAACCACAACGGCAAGGTCGACCGGAAGGCGCTGCCCGCCCCCGCCGGGCGCCGGGCCGCCGCCCACGACCCGCTGACCGAAGCCGAACGGCTGGTCGCCGAGGCCATGTGCGAGGTCCTCGACCTCACCGAGGTCGGCCGGGAGGACAACTTCTTCCGGATCGGCGGCAACTCGCTGGCCGCCGTCCGGGTCGCGATGCGGCTGTCCCGGGAGACCGGCACCCGCGTCCCCCCGCAACTGGTGTTCCGGGCCAGGACCGTGAGCGCCATCGCCGAACGGCTGGCCGCCCGATGACGGGCCGCACCGCACACGAAGGGAACGAGGCCGTGAGCCCGTCCGACCACCCGGCGCGCACCGCGCCCGCCTCGGGGCTGCAACGCGGCCTCTGGTTCCTCGACCGCCTCGATCCGCGGCAGGTCACCTACTGCACGCCCTGGACGGTCGACGTCACCGGCCCGCTCGACCTCCCGCTGCTCCAAGGCGCGCTGGACGCCCTGGTGGCCCGGCACGAGGTGCTGCGCACCACCTTCGCGCTGCACCCCGACGGGCCGCTCCAGCAGGTCCACCACACCCTCGCCGTGCCGCTCGCGGTGACCGACCTGCGCCCGCAGGGCGGCCCCGGGCAGGCCGGACGCCTGGAGGAACTGCTCACCGCCCGCTGCGCCGAACCCTTCGACCTGGCCGCCGGCCCGCTGCTGCGCGCCGAGGCCTTCCAACTGGCGGACGAGCGCACCACGCTGCTGTTCACCGTCCACCACATCGTCTGGGACGGCTGGTCCGCCGAGGTCTTCGAGCGCGAACTCGCCGGCCTGTACGGCGCCGCGCTGCAGGGCCGGGCCGCCGACCTGCCGGAACTGACCGCGCAGTACGCCGACTACGCGGTGGAGGAGCTCGGCACCTCCTTCGAGGAGCACCTGACCTATTGGAAGGAGCAACTGCACGGCGCACCCGCCCTGCTGGAGCTGCCCACCGACCGGCCCCGGCCCGCCGAGCGCGGCGCGGCGGGACGGACCGAGGAGTTCGGGCTCGCCCCCGGCACGGCGGCGAAGGTCCGCGCCCTGGCGGAGGCGGAGGGCGTCACCCCCTTCACCGTCCAACTGGCCGCCTTCGCCCTGCTGATGAACCGCTGGACCGGTGCCGACGACCTGGTGATCGGCACCCCGGTCACCACCCGCAACCGGCCCGAACTGGAGCACCTGCTCGGCTACTTCGTCAACCTGCTGCCGCTGCGCCTGCGGCTCGCGCCCGGGCTGAGCTTCCGCGCCCTGCTGGAGCACGTCCAGGACGTCGCCTTCGAGGCCTACGGCTACCTCGACGTGCCCTTCGACCAGCTGGTCGACCAGCTCGGCACCGCCCGCACCGCGCAGCACCCGCCGCTGGTCCAGGTGGTGTTCGGCGCCCACGGCGAGGACCGCACCCCGCTCGCGCTCGGCCCGGCCACCGCCGAGAGCCGGGTGCGCTCCAACGGCACCAGCAAGTTCGACCTCACCTGGTCCGTCTTCGACAGCGGCGGGACCGGCGGCGGGACCGGCGACCCCGGGGACTGCGGCGGCGAACTGCGCGGCGAGGCCGAGTACCGCAGCGAGCTGTTCGACGCCGGGACGGTGCGCCGGCTGGCCGCCGACTTCGGCGCCCTGCTCACCGCGGCCCTGGACGACCCCGACGCCACCGTGCTGCGGCTGACCGGCCGCACCGCCGCGGCCGAGGCCGTCCGGGCCACCGACACCCCCGGCCACTGCCTGCACCGGCTGTTCGAGCAGGCCGCCGACGCCCACCCCGACCGGCCCGCCGTCAGCGACTCCGGCCACACCCTGAGCTACGCCGAACTCGACCGCCGGGCCAACCGCCTGGCCCACGCCCTGCGCGCCCGCGGGGCCGGCCCCGGCGACCGCGTCGGCATGCTGCTGGACCGCACGGCCGACGTCCTGGTCACCGTCCTCGGCGTGCTCAAGACCGGCGCCGCGTACGTGCCCGTCGACCTCGCCGCCCCCGCCGACCGCGCCGCGCTCGTCTTCGCCGACGCCGACGTCACCCTCGTCGTCACCGACCGCCCGGACCGGGCCCCCGAAGGCCCCTGGCAGGCCTACGACCTGACCGCCGAGGCCGCCGACCTGGCCGCCCGGCCGGACCACCGCCCGCCGGCCGCCGGGCGCCCCGGCGACGTCGCCTACATCATCTTCACCTCCGGCTCCACCGGCCGCCCCAAGGGCGTCGCCGTCGCCCACGAGCACGTCAGCCGGCTCATGGCGGACGGCGCGGAGCACTTCGGCTTCGGCCCGGAGGAGACCTGGACGCTCTTCCACAGCTACGCCTTCGACTGGACGGTCTGGGAGATGTGGGGCGCCCTGCTGCACGGTGCCCGCCTGGTCGTCGTCCCCTACGTGACCAGCCGCTCGCCGGAGGAGTTCGCCGAACTGCTGGAGGAGGAGCGGGTCTCCTTCCTCTGCCTCACCCCCTCGGCGCTGCGCCAGCTGGAGCCCGTGCTGCGGCGAAGCCCGCGCGACCTGTCCGCGCTGAAGTGGATCATGCTCGGCGGGGAGGCGCTGGACCCGGGCGTCGTCCAGCGCTGGTTCGAACTCGACCCGCCGCCCCCTGCCCGGCTCTGCAACCTGTACGGCATCACCGAGACCACCGTCCACGTCACCACCCACGACCTGGCCGGCAGCGCCGGCTTCGAGCGCAGCCTGATCGGCGCGCCCATGCCGCACCTCACCGCCCAGGTCCTCGACGACTGGCTGCGGCCGTGCCCGCCCGGCGCGGCCGGCGAGCTGTACATCGGCGGCGGCAGCCTCGCCCACGGCTACTGGGGCCGCCCCGGTCTCACCGCGGGCCGCTTCGTCGCCGACCCCTACGGCCCGCCCGGGGCGCGGCTCTACCGCACCGGCGACGTCGCCCGGCGCCTGCCCGGCGGCGGCCTGGAGTACATCGGACGCGCCGACTTCCAGGTCAAGCTGCGCGGCTTCCGGATCGAGCTCGGCGAGATCGAGAACGCGCTCGCCGCCCACCCGGACGTCGACGCCTGCGTCGTCACCGTGCACGACGACCGGCTCGCCGCGTACGTCACCGGGCGCGAGCCCGCCGACGTGCGCGCCTTCCTCGGCCGCTCGCTGCCCCCGTACATGGTCCCGGCCGTCTTCACCGTCCTGGAGTCGCTGCCGCTCACCGTCAACGGCAAGGTGGACCGCGCCGCGCTGCCCGCCCCCGGCCAGCGCAGCACGGCCACCGGAGGCCGCCACGTCGAGCCGCGCACCCCGGAGGAGGAGGCCTTCGCCGCCGTCTGGACGGAGGTCCTCGGGGTGGACGGCATCGGCGTCCACGACGACTTCTTCCACCTCGGCGGCGACTCCATCCGGGCCGTCCAGCTCGCCGGCGCGCTGCACGAGCGCGGCTGGGGGGTGAGCCTGCGGGACGTCTTCAACGCCCCCACGGTCGCCGCCCTGCTCCCGCTGGCCGAGCCCGTCGCCGAAGGCCCGGACGACCACGAGCCCTTCGCCCTGATCAGCCCCGAGGACCGCGAGGACCTGCCGCCCGGCCTGACCGACGCCTACCCGATGGTCTCCATGCAGCTCTCCATGGTCTTCCACATGGAGATCGCCGGCGGCACCGACAGCTACCACAACGTCAACTCCTACCGGATCTCGGGCGACCTCGACGAACAGGCCTTCCGCCGCTCGGTCACCGAGGCCATGGAGCGCCACGCGGTGCTGCGCACCGGCCTCGACCTGTCCGGCTACGGCGAACCGCTCCAGCTCGTGTACGGGCGGCTGCCCGCGCCCGTCGAGTTCACCGACCTGCGCGGCGAGCCCGACCAGGACACGGCGGTCCGCGAGGTGTTCGACACCCACCGGTGGACGCCCTTCGACCTCACCGCCCCGCCGCTGTTCCGGATCACCGTGCAGCGCCTGGCCGAGGACGCCTTCCAGCTCACCATCTCCGAGCACCACGCCATCCTCGACGGCTGGAGCTTCACCTCGCTGTTCACCGAGATCCTGGAGCGCCACACCGCCCTGGCCGCCGACCCCCTCGGCGCCCCCACCCCGCCGCCGCGCACCGCCTTCCGCGACTTCGTGGCCGTCGAACGGCAGGCCGCCGGGGACGAGCGCTCGCTCGCGTACTGGCGCGACCGGCTGTCCGGCGTCAGCGGCCAGTCCTTCCCCGGCAGCGAGGACGTGCACGAGGCGCCGCGCACCGTCGAGCGGGTGCTGCCCGAGGCGCCCGAACAGCTGCGGCAGGTCGCCGACGCCCTGGCCGTGCCCCTCAAGTCGGTCGCGCTCGCGGCCCACCTGCACGCCCTCGCCGCCATCACCGGGCGACGGCGCGTCACCACCGGCCTCGCCGTGAACGGCCGGCTGGAACGGCTCGGCGGCACCGAGGTGTACGGGCTGTTCCTCAACACCGTCCCGCTGACCTGCGAGCCCACCGACGACCTGCTCGCCCTGGTGCGCGAGGTGCACCGGGAGGAGCTGGACATGATGCCGCACCGCCGGGTGCCCTTCGCCCGGCTCGCCCGGCTGATGACCGACACCGCGCTGGACAGCCAGTTCGGCTACCTGCGCTTCCACGCCCTGGGCCAACTCAGCTCCGCCCGCATCGTGGACGGCCGGATCGGCTGCGAGCCGACCCTGCGCCACGAACCCAACAGCTTCGCGTTCGGCGCCTCGCTGATCCAGGACCCGGTCTCGCAGCGCGTGCTGCTCGCCGTGGACCACCAGCGCTCCCTGGTCACCGACACCACCGCCGAGCAGTTCATCGACACCTACACGGCAGCCCTGCACGCCATGGCCGCCTCCGTCCGAGAGTCCTGAGGAACCGTCATGACCGACCTCCTGCACCGCCTGCGCGATGCCGTCGCCGCCCACCCCGAGCGCCCCGCCGTCCTCGCCGGAACGGCCTGCCTGGACTTCGCCGAACTCGACCTGCGCACCGCCGCGCTGGCCCGCGCCCTGCGCGCCCACGGCGTCCGCCGCGGCGACCGGGTCGGCGTCCACCTCGCCCGCACCGCCGACCTGCCGGTCGCGCTGCTCGCCGTCTGGCGGGCCGGCGCCGCCTACGTCCCGCTCGACCCGGCCTACCCCGCCGAGCGGCTGGCCTTCATGGCCGCCGACGCGCGGCTCGCGGCCCTGATCAGTACGGACGGCCTCCCGGCGGCCCAGGGCGTGCCGGTCCTGCGCCCGGACGCCGCCGGGCCGGACACCGCCGCCGGGTCGGACCTGCCGGAGGCGGCCGACCCGCTCGACCCCGCCTACGTCATCTACACCTCCGGCTCCACCGGGCTCCCCAAGGGCGTCGAGGTGCCGCGCGGCGCCGTCGCCGCCCTGGTGGAGGCACTGGAGGCCACCGGCGCCTACCGCGCCGAGCCCGGGGTGGTCGGCTGGAACGCCAGCGTCTCCTTCGACGCCTCCGTCCAGCAGTGGGCCCGGATCTGCCGCGGCGACACCGTCCTGGTCATCGGCGACGAAGACCGCGCCGACCCGGCCCGGGTGGCCGCCCTGCTGGCCGAGCACGCCGTCACCGACCTCGACCTGACCCCCTCGCACTGGGAGCTGCTGCGCGAGCCGCTCACCGGCGCCCGGGTGCCGCGGCTGTTCATGGGCGGCGAGCCCGTCCCCGAGCACACTTGGCGGGAGCTCGCCGACGGCGGCATCGACGCGCTCAACCTGTACGGGCCCACCGAGTGCACCGTCGACGCCGTCACCGCGCCGATCAGCGGCCCCGGGCCGCACCTGGGCGAGCCGCTGCCCGGCGTGCGCCTCCACCTGCTGGACGAGAAGCTCGCCCCGGTCGCCGACGGCGCCGTCGGCGAGCTGTACCTCGCCGGGCCCGGGCTCGCCCACGGCTACCCGGGCCGCCCCGGGCTGACCGCCGGACGCTTCGTCGCCGACCCGACCGCCCCCGGCGAGAGGATGTACCGCACCGGCGACCAGGCCCGGCGCGGCGAGGGCGGCCGCCTGGAGTACGTCGGCCGGGTCGACCGCCAGGTCAAGCTGCGCGGCTACCGGATCGAGCTCGGCGAGGTCGAGCACGCGCTGGCCCGGCTGGAGGGCGTCCAGGCCGCCGCCGTCACCGTCCACGAGCCCGCCCCCGGCGACCGCCGGCTCATCGGCTACGTCACCGGCGCCGCCACCGCCGCCGAACTGACCGAGCGCCTGCGGGCCACCCTGCCCGCGCACCTGGTGCCCTCGGCGATCACCGTGCTGGACGCCATGCCGCTCACCCCGAACGGCAAGGTCGACCACGCGGCCCTGCCCGCCCCCGCCCCGGCGGCCGAGGAGGCGCCCGCCGAGGGCGCCGACGGGCTGGCGGAGCAGGTCGCCGAGGTCTGGCGCACCGTGCTCGGCCTGACCGGCGTCACGCCCACCGACGACTTCTTCTCGCTCGGCGGCCACTCGCTCGCCGCGCTGCGCGTCGTCCACCTGCTGCGCCGCCGGCTCGGCATCGAGCTCCAGCTGCGCCACCTGCTGGACTCGGCCGACCTGGCCGCCTTCACCGCCACCGTCGGGAAGGCCGTCGAGGCCGGCACCGCCGCCCCCCGGCCCGCCCTGACCGCCCGCCCCCGGGTGAGCGGCGCATGACCACCACCGCACGGGTGCGCCCCCGCGTCGAGGGGGACTGGCTGCTTGTCCCCGCGCCCCAACCGCACCGCCCGTTCCGGCTGTTCTGCTTCCCGCACGCCGGGGGCGACGCCACCGCCTACACCCCGCTGGCCCGCGCCCTCGCCCCGACCGCCGAGGTCTGGGCCGTGCGCCCGCCCGCCCGCGGCGGCCGCCTCGGCCACCCGATGCCCGCGAGCTTCGACCTGCTGGTCGACGCCGTCGTGGACGCCCTCACCCCGCACCTGACGGGCCGGTTCGGCTTCTACGGGCAGAGCTTCGGCGCCCTGCTCGGCTACGAGGTCGCCCGGGCGCTGCCCGCCGAACGGCGGCCCGAACTCGTGGTCGCCGCCTCCGCCTCGCCGCCCGCCACCTGGGCCGGCCGGGACCGCCCGCAGCACACTGCCGACGACCTGCTGCGGCTCGCCGGCATGGGTGAACTCATCGAGGGCGAACAGGAGTTGAAAGAGCACGCGCTCCAGGGAATCCGTACCGACCTGGCGGTGGTCGCCACCTACCGCCCCCGCCCGCACCCGCCGATCGGCTCCGACCTGCACACCGTCGCCGGCGCCGACGACCCGATGCTCGCCTCCGCCGGACTCCAGGGCTGGGCCGTCCACACCCGCGGCGCCAGCGGCCACCACATCGTTCCCGGCGGCCACCTGCTCGCCACCGTCGACGGGCCCGGCCCGGTCGACCTGCTGACCTCCCTCATCGAGCGACCGGGCCCGGGCCACCGGGCCGGCGCCGCCGCCGACCAGTCCACGACGGAGCAGCCGTGCTGACCACCACCCCGGTCGACCTCACCGACCCGGCCCTGTGGGCCCACCCCGACACCCCCGCCCTGGTCGCGGAGCTGCGCCGGGAGGCCTCCGTCCACCGAACCGACACCGTCGACGACGGGCCGATCTGGTCGGTGCTCTCCTACCGGCACTCCGCGGAGGTGCTGCGCAACGCCACGCTCTACAGCTCCGAGCAGGGCTCGCTGCTCGGCGCCGGCGAGGGCAACGTCCCGGTCGGCTCCGGCCGGATGATGGCCCTCACCGACCCGCCCCGGCACCGCGAACTCCGCGCGCCCGCCAACCCGTTCTTCGCCCCCGGCCCGGTGCGCGGAGCATCCCGCGGCATCACCGAACTCGCCGCCTCGATCGTCGACCGGGCCGTCGAACTGGGCGAGGTCGACCTCGTCGACGCCGTCTCCGCCCTGCCGCTGTCCGTCATGTGCGACCTCCTGGACGTCCCGGAGAAGGACCGCGAGATGGTCGAACGGGTCTGCGACGTCGCCTTCCTCGGCCGCACCCCCGAGGAGCGCCGGGCGGGCCACCAGCAGCTCATCCCCTACCTGCTGCACCAGGTGATGCTGCGCCGCACCCACCCGCGCGACGACCTGATCAGCAAGATGGCCACCTACCGGGTCGGCGGCAAGCTGCTGCCGATCGAGGACGTCGTCCTCAACCTGGACAACATCGTGGTCGGCGGCGTCCAGACCGTCCGCCACACCGCGGCCATGGGCCTGCACACCCTCGTCCAGCACCCGCAGCTGTGGCGGCAGTTGCAGCGGGGCGAGGTCGGCATGGACTCGGCGCTGGACGAACTCCTGCGCTGGACGTCCGTCGGGCTCCACACCCTGCGCACCGCCAGCCGGGACACCGAGCTCGACGGCCGCACCATCCGGCGCGGCGACCGCGTCGCGGTCTGGGTGTGGTCCGCCAACCGGGATCCGGAGGCCTTCGACCGGCCCGAGGAGATCCTGCTCGACCGCGCCCCCAACAAGCACCTCGCCCTCGGCCTCGGCGCCCACTACTGCATCGGCGCGCCGCTGGCCAAGGCCGAACTCGGCGCCCTGTTCACGGCGATGCTGGAGCGCGTCGCCGAGATCGAACCGACCGGACCGGTCGTCCACAACCGCTCCATCATCAACTTCGGCCTGGACCACTTCCCGGTGCGCCTCACCCCGCGCTGAACCGGCCCGCCTCACCCCGCGCCGAACCCGCCCGCCGCGGACCGCCGACGGGGGCCGAGTCGAACTGCCGCGTTCCTGCCGCGACTCCTGCCCTTGCGCCCCCCGGCCCGCCCCTACCTTCGAAGCAACCCAAGGAGGACACCATGAGCAACCCGTTCGAGGACGACAACGCCGGCTACCTGGTGCTGGTCAACGACGAGAACCAGCACTCGCTGTGGCCCGTCTGGATCGACGTGCCGGCCGGCTGGACCACCGTCCACGGCGAGGACACCCGCCAGGGCTGCCTCGACCACATCGAGGCCAACTGGACCGACATCCGGCCCGCCAGCCTGACCGCCTCCCTCGCCCGGCAGTGAGCGCGACCATGCTGAACTGGGAACTGAACCCCGGCCGCCCGGCCCTCGCCCACGCCCCGCGCCTCGCCGACATCGGCGAGGCCGGCGCGTGGCTGCGCGAGAACGAGACCGAGCTCACCGAAGCCCTGCACCGGCACGGCACGATCTTCCTGCGCGGCCTGCCGGTCGCGAGCACCGAGGACGTCGCCGCCGTGCGCGACGTCCTCATCCCCGAGCGCACCCCCTACCGGGAGAAGGCCACCCCGCGCAGCGACTACGGCAACGGCGTCTTCTCCTCCACCGACCTGCCGTCGCCCCAGCCGATCCGGATGCACAACGAGAACAGCTACACCCTCACCTTCCCGGGCCGGCTGCTCTTCGCCTGCCTGACCGCCCCCGAGGAGGGCGGCGCCACCCCGACCGCGGACTGCCGCCAGGTGCTCGACCACCTGCCCGCGCACCTGGTCGAGCGGATGCGGACGTCCGGCTGGACGCTCACCCGCAACTACTCGGACTACGTCTCCCTCGGCTGGCGCACCGCCTTCGCCACCGAGGACCGGGCCGAGGTCGAGGCCTACTGCCGGGAGAACGGCATCACCTGGGAGTGGCTGCCGGACGGCAACCTGCGCACCGGCCAGCTGCGCCCCGGCACCATCCACCACCCGGCGACCGGCGAGGAGGTCTGGTTCAACCACCTCGCCTTCTGGAGCGAGTGGTCGCTCGACCCGGACATCCGCGAGGCGATGACCGACGAGTTCGGCCCGGACGGCTTCCCGTTCAACACCGGCTTCGGGGACGGCGAACCCCTGGAACGCGCCGACGTCGACGCCCTCAACGAGGCGTACCACGCCGCGACCGTGCGCGAGCGCTGGCAGGCCGGCGACGTGATGCTGGTCGACAACGTGCTGTGCGCGCACGGCCGGGACCCGTACCGCGGCGACCGCAGGATCGCCGTCGCGATGGGGCAGCCCCTGGACGTCCTGGACTGCCGGCCCAGCGTCCGGCCCACCATGGCCTCCGCCTGACCGTCCGCCCAAGACCACCCCGTGCCGTGACGTGAGTAGAGGAAGCACCGTGATCCCGGTTTCGTACGCACAGCAGCGTCTCTGGCTGATCGACCAGATCGAGGGCCCGACCGCGCTGTACAACCTTCCGTTCGCCCTGCGCCTGCGCGGCGAGCTCGACACCGCCGCGCTGCGCGCCGCGACGGTGGACGTGGTCGCCCGGCACGAGGCCCTGCGTACGGTGTTCCCGGTGGCCGGGGGAGTCCCGGTGCAGCAGATCCTGCCGCCCGAGGAGGCGCAGCCGCGCTTCCTGGTCGTGGACTGCGCACCGGACGACCACCCCGCCCGCCGGGACGCGGCCGCCGCCGAGACCTTCGATCTGAGCCGCGAACTGCCCATCCGGGTCACGGTGTTCACTCTCACCCCGACCGAGCACGTGCTGCTCGTCGTCCTGCACCACATCGCCGGCGACGGCTGGTCGCTCGGCCCGCTGCTGCGCGACCTCGCCACCGCCTACCGGGCCCGGCTCACCGGCCGCGCCCCCCACTGGGAGCCGCTGCCCGTCCAGTACGCCGACTACGCGCTCTGGCAGCGCGACCTGCTCGGCGACGAGCGCGACCCCGAGAGCCTGCTCGCCCGCCAACTCGACCACTGGCGAACCGCCCTGGCCGGGCTCCCGGAGGAGCTGGAGCTGCCGACGGACCGCCCACGCCCGCCCGCCCCCACCGGCGCCGCCGACTCCGTCGACCTCGTCTGGGGCGCCGACCTGCACACCGCCCTGCTCGACCTCGCCCGCGCGCACCGCACCACCCTGTTCACCGTCCTCCAGGCCGGCCTCGCCGCACTGTTCACCAGGCTCGGCGCCGGCACCGACATCCCGCTCGGCACCGGCCTCGCCGGCCGCGCCGACGAGGCCCTGGACGACCTGGTCGGCTTCTTCGTCAACTCCCTGGTGCTGCGCGCCGACACGTCCGGCGACCCGAGCTTCGCCGAGCTGCTCGGCCGGGTCCGGGAAGCCCAGCTCGACGCCTTCGCCCACCAGGACATCCCCTTCGAGCGCCTCGTCGAGGAACTCAACCCGACCCGCGCACTCGGCCGCCACCCGCTGTTCCAGACCCTGCTGGTGCTCCAGAACCACGGGCAGGACGCCGAACTCGACCTGCCCGGGCTGGAGTCCGCACCCGAGCCGATCGGCCTGCGGGTCGCCAAGTTCGACCTCAACATCGGCATCGCCGAACGCCACGGCCCCGACGGCGCCCCCGCCGGGCTCACCGGCTCGATCGAGTACGCCGCCGACCTCTACGACCACACCACCGTCGTCGCCCTGGCCGCCCGGTTCGGCCTGCTGCTGACCGGCGCCGCCGCCGACCCGCACGCCCCCATCGCCACCCTCGACGTCCTCGCCCCCGAGGAGCGCACCCGCATCCTCACCGAGTGGAACGCCACCGGCGCCCCGGGCCGGCCCGGGACCCTCGCCGAGTCCTTCGAGCGCCAGGCCGACCGCACCCCGCACGCCACCGCCCTCGCCCACGACGGCGGCACCCTCGACTACGCCGAACTCGACGCCCGGGCCAACCGCCTCGCCCACCACCTGATCGCCCTCGGCGTCGGCACCGAGACCCCCGTCGCGATGCTGATGGAGCGCTCCGCCGAGGTCGTCGTCGCCACCCTGGCGATCCTCAAGGCCGGCGGCTGCTACGTGCCCATGCACCCCGGCCTGCCGCCCGAGCGGATGACCGACGTGCTGGCCGACACCGGCGCCCCCGTGCTGCTCACCGACCGCGCCGACCCCGGCTTCCCGCACCGGGCCGTGGTGGTCCGCCCCGGCGACGAGGCGGCCGCCCCCGCCGACCGCCCCGGCGTGCCCGTCCACCCGGACCAGCTCGCCTACGCGATGTACACCTCCGGCTCCACCGGCCGCCCCAAGGGCGTCGCCGTCCGCCACCGCGACGTCCTCGACCTCGCCGCCGACCGGCGCTGGCAGGACGGGCGGCACGAGCGGGTCCTGCTGCACTCCCCGCACGCCTTCGACGCCGCCACCTACGAGATCTGGACGCCCCTGCTGGCCGGCGGCACCGTCGTGGTCGCCCCGCCCGGCGCCCTCGACGCCACCTCCCTGCACGCCGTCACCACCCGCCACGACGTCACCGCCGTCTTCCTCACCAAGGCCCTGTTCGACCTCGTCGCCGAGCAGGCCCCGCAGACCTTCGCCGCCCTGCGGGTCGTCTGCACCGGCGGCGAGGCCGCCTCCGGCACTCTGATGCGGCGCGTCCTGGACGCCTGCCCCGACCTGCTGCTCGCCCACGTCTACGGGCCCACCGAGACCACCACCTTCGCGACCCACCACCCGCTCGTCCACGCCGACCTCGACGGCCCCCGGGTGCCGATCGGCGGCCCGCTCGACGCCATGCGCAGCTACGTCCTCGACGCCCGGCTGTGCCCCGTCCCGCCCGGCGTCCCGGGAGAGCTCTACATCGCCGGTGCCGGGCTGGCCCGCGGCTACCTGAACCGGCCGGCGCTGACCGCCGAGCGGTTCGTCGCCTGCCCGTACGCGCCCGGAGAGCGGATGTACCGCACCGGCGACCTGGTGCGGCTGCGCGCCGACGGCGCCGTGGAGTTCCTCGGCCGGATCGACGGCCAGGTCAAGCTGCGCGGCTTCCGGATCGAACTCGGCGAGATCGAGGCGGCGCTCTCCCGCCACCCCGCCGTGCGCCAGGTCATCGTGATCGCCCGTGAGGACCGCCCCGGCGACACCCGGCTGGTCGCCTACTGCACCGCCGACGCCTCGCTCACCCCGGCCGAGCTGCGCACCTTCGCCGGCACCACGCTGCCCGGCTACATGGTCCCCGCCGCCGTCGTCCTGCTCGACGCGCTGCCGCTCAACGCCAACGGCAAGGTCGACCGCCGGGCCCTGCCCGCCCCGGACGTCGCCGCCGACGGCACCGGCCGCGAGCCCCGCGACGAGCGCGAACGGGCACTGTGCGAGCTCTTCGGCGACCTGCTCGGCATCGACGACATCACCATCGACGACGACTTCTTCGCGCTCGGCGGCCACTCGCTGCTCGCCACCCGCCTCACCGGGCGGGCCCGCGCCGAACTCGGCATCGAACTCGCCATCGGCGACCTCTTCCAGGCCCCGACCGTCGCCGGGCTCACCGACCGGCTCGCCGACCGCGCGGCCGACGCGCCCGCCCCGGCCCGCCCGGCGCTGCGGCCCGGCCCCCGGCCCGACCGGGTGCCGCTCTCCTTCGCCCAGCGCCGCCTCTGGTTCCTCGCCCAGGCGGACGGCCCCGCCAGCACCTACAACGTGACCCTCGCGCTGCGGCTGCGCGGCCCGCTGGACCCCGCCGTCCTCGCGGACGCCCTCGGCGACACCGTCCGGCGGCACGAGGCCCTGCGCACCGTCTTCGGCGAGCAGGACGGCGTCCCGTACCAGCACGTCCTCGACGGGCCGACGGCCCCGCTGCTCACCGTCACGGACCGCCCGAGCGGCGAACTCGCCGGCCACACCTTCGACCTGGCCACCGACCTGCCCCTGCACGCCTACCTGCGGCCCGAGGGCCCGGACGAGCACGTCCTGGTCCTGGTCGTCCACCACATCGCCGGGGACGGCGCCTCGCTGGGCCCGCTCTACCGCGACCTCGCCGCGGCGTACCGGGCCCGCCTCGCCGGCGCCGCCCCGGAGTGGACGCCGCTGCCCGTCCAGTACGCCGACCACGCGCTCTGGCAGCACGCCCTGCTCGGCGACGAGCACGATCCCGAGAGCCTGGCCGCCCGCCAACTCGCCCACTGGCGGGACGCGCTGGCCGGCCTGCCCGACGAGCTGCCGCTGCCGCTCGACCGGCCCCGGCCCCCGGTCGCCAGCCACCGCGGGACCGTCCTCCCACTGGAGCTCGACGCCGAACTGCACGCACGCCTCGGCGAGCTCGCCGTCGAGCACGGGGTCACGCTGTTCATGGTCCTCCAGGCCGCCTACGCCACCCTGCTGCACCGCTTCGGCGCCGGCACCGACCTGCCGATCGGCACCCCGGTGGCCGGCCGCCTCGACGAGGCCGTCACCGACCTGGTCGGCTACTTCGCCAACACCCTGGTGCTGCGCACCGACCTCTCCGGCCGGCCGAGCTTCGCCGAACTGCTGCGTCGCGTCCGGGACACCGACCTCGCGGCCTACGAGCACCAGGACCTGCCGTTCGAGTCGCTGGTCGAGGAGCTGAACCCGGCCCGGTCGCTGGCCCGCCACCCCCTGTTCCAGGTGATGCTGGCCTTCTCCGGCACCCCCGAGGACGGGCCGGACCTGCCCGGCATCACCGTGACCGAGGAGCCGGTCGACTTCGGCACCGCGACCTTCGACCTCACCCTCAGCCTGGTCGAGCGGCTCGCCGCCGACGGCTCCCCGGCCGGGCTGAGCGGCGGCCTGGAGTACGTGACCGACCTGTTCGACCGGGAGACGGTCCGGCGGCTCGCCACCGCCCTGGAGCTGATCCTGCGCCAGGCGGTCGAGGACCCCGAACGCCCGGTCGGCGCCCTGGAGGTGCTCGGCGAGGCCGAGCGGGGCGCTCTCGCCGCATGGAACGACACGGCGCTGCCGGACGCCGGCACGCCCTACCTGACGGTGTTCGAGGAGCAGGCCGCGCGCACCCCGGGGGCCGTCGCCCTGGTCTGCGGCCCCGAGTCGCTGACCTTCGCGGAGCTGAACGCCCGGGCCAACCGGCTGGCCCGGGCCCTCGTGGACGGGGGCGCCGGACCGGACAGCGTGGTCGCCCTCGCCCTGCCGCGCTCGGTGGAGTCGGTGGTCGCCGCGCTGGCGACGCTGAAGGCCGGCGCGGCCTTCCTGCCCCTGGACCCGGAGTACCCGGCGGAGCGGATCGTCCACATGCTGGCCGACTCCGCCCCGGCGGTCGTGCTCACCGACGACCGCTGGCCGCTCGCCGAGTCGCTGGACGGACACACCGTGCTGCCCGTCGACGAGGAGCTGTGGGCCTTCCACGACGCCCACGACCTGCCCGGCACCGCCCACCCGGGGCACGCCGCGTACGTCATCTACACCTCCGGCTCCACCGGCAGGCCCAAGGGCGTCGTGGTCTCCCGCGGCAACTTCGCCAATCTGCTGGCCTTCCACCGCGCCGAGACCGTGGCCGCCGCCGAGCGCGCCCGGCCGGGCCGTCGGCTGAGGGTCGCGCTCACCGCCTCGCTGTCCTTCGACGCCTCCCTGGAGAACTACCTCTGGCTCGCGGCCGGGCACGAGCTGCACCTGATCGGCGACGACGTGCGCCGCGACGCCGCCGCGCTGGTGCGCCATGCCGAGCGCACCGGGATCGACGTCCTCGACCTCACTCCCACCTACGCGGACCAGCTGATCGAGGAGGGACTGCTCACCCGCTGCCCGCCGGCCCTGCTGCTGTTCGGCGGCGAGGCCGTCGGCCAAGCCCTGTGGACCACCCTGCGGGACACTCCGGACCTGATCGCGTACAACATGTACGGCCCGACCGAGTGCACCGTCGACGCCCTGTACCACCACCTCGCCGACAGCGAGCGCCCGTCGATCGGCCGCCCCCTCGGCAACCTCCGCGCCTACGTGCTGGACGGGCAGTTGAACCCGGTGCCGGCGGGGGTGGCGGGTGAGCTGTACCTGGCGGGGGCGGGCCTGGCCCGGGGCTATCTGAACCGGCCGGGGCTGACCGCCGAACGGTTCGTGGCCTGCCCGTTCGAAGACGGCGGGAGGATGTACCGCACGGGCGACCTCGTGCGCCGCCGTCCGGACGGAGACCTGGATTACCTCGGCCGCACCGACCACCAGGTCAAGATCCGCGGCTTCCGGATCGAACTCGGCGAGATCGAGACCGTGCTGACCGCGCACCCCGAGGTGCTCCAGGCGGCGGTGCTTCCGTACGAGCAGGGCCCGGGCGGGGCGCGACTGATCGCCTACCTGGTCGGCGCCTCGTCGCTGGAGCCCGCCGAGCTGCGCGCCCTGGTCGCGGCCGAGCTGCCCGCCCACATGGTGCCGGCCGCCTTCGTCCGGCTGGACGCGCTGCCGCTCAACGCCAACGGCAAGCTGGACCGCACCGCCCTGCCGGCGCCGGACTTCACGGAGTCCGCGGTGGGCGGCCGGGCGGCGCGGACGGCGCAGGAGGAGATCCTCTGCGGGGTGTTCGCCGAGGTGCTCGGTGTCGAACGGGTGGGCGTCGACGACGACTTCTTCGCGCTCGGTGGTCATTCCCTGCTGGCGACGCGGTTGTTGAGCCGGGTGCGGTCGGTGCTGGGGGTGGAGCTGGGGGTGCGGGACGTGTTCGAGGCGCCGACGGTGGCGGGGCTCGCGGCCCGTTCGGGTGCGGCGGCCGGTCGGCCGGTGCTGTCGGGGGGTGTCGAGCGTCCGGAGCGGGTGCCGCTGTCGTTCGCGCAGCAGCGGTTGTGGCTGATCGACCGGATGGAGGGCCCGAGCGCGCTCTACAACGTGCCGGTCGCGCTGCGGCTGGGCGGTGAGCTGGATGTGGCGGCGCTGGAGGCGGCGCTGGGTGATGTGGTGGCGCGGCACGAGAGCCTGCGCACGCTCGTGGCCGAGGTGGACGGCGAGTCGTACCAGCGGATCCTGCCGCCCGAAGAGGCCCGGGTCGCCGTCGAACGCCGGGACTGCCCGGCCGACGCGCTGGCCGACGCCGTGGACGAGGAGTCCCGCCGCCCCTTCGACCTGGCGGCCGAACCCCCCTTCCGCGCGACCCTGCTGAGGACGGCCGAGGAGAGCCACGTGCTGCTCCTGGTGCTGCACCACATCGTCAGCGACGGCTGGTCGATGGGTCCGCTGCTGCGGGATCTGTCGACGGCGTACGCGGTGCGGTGCGGGGGCGAGGTGCCGGTGGTGGAGCCGCTGCCGGTGCAGTACGCGGACTACGCGCTCTGGCAGCGTCGGCTGCTGGGGGAGGAGTCGGACGAGAGCGGCCTGCTGTCGCGTCAACTCGACTACTGGCGTGAGGTCTTGACCGATCTCCCGGAGGAGTTGGCGTTGCCGGTGGATCGTGCGCGTGGTGCGGTGGCGTCGCATCGGGGTGACCGGGTGGTGCTGCCGTTGGGTGTGGAGCTGCATCGTGGGTTGGTGGGGTTGTCGCGTGTGCATCGGGTGACGTTGTTCATGGCGGTGCAGGCGGCGTTGGCGGCGTTGTTGACCCGGTTGGGTGCGGGGACGGATGTGCCGATCGGCACGGTGGTGGCCGGTCGTTCGGACGAGGCGTTGGACGAGTTGGTCGGGTTCTTCGTCAACACGTTGGTGCTGCGGACCGATACGGCGGGTGATCCGAGTTTCGCGGAGTTGCTGGGTCGGGTGCGGGAGTCGGATCTGGGGGCGTTCGGGCACCAGGATGTGCCGTTCGAGCGTCTGGTGGAGGAGCTGAACCCGGCGCGGTCGCTGGCCCGCCACCCCCTCTTCCAGGTGATGCTGGTCCTGCAGAGCAACGAGCAAGCCGAACTGGAGCTGCCCGGACTGCGCGTCGAGACCCTGCCGGCCGGGACCGGGGTGGCCAAGTTCGACCTCAACGTGATCATGGAGGAGGTCTTCGGCCCGGACGGCGAACCTGCCGGGATCGACTGCGCGATCGACTTCGCGACGGATCTGTTCGATCGGGAGACGGTGGAGTCGCTGGCGGTGCGGTTCGGGCGGTTGCTGCGGGCGGTGGTGGAGCGTCCGGAACTTCCGGTGGGCCGGGTGGAGTTGCTGGCGGAGGAGGAGCGGGCCGGGCTGGTGGGTGGCGGGTTCACGTCGTTGCCGTCGCGGGTGCCGTTGGTGCCGGCGGTGTT
>NZ_JBEOUK010000062.1:0-44177 GCF_040304045.1 Kitasatospora sp. NPDC094016 | reverse complement strand
CCGGTGGAGCGGATGATGCGGGACGCGAAGATCACCCAGATCTACGAGGGGACCAACCAGGTCCAGCGCATCGTCATGGCCCGCAACCTGCCGTAGCCGGACGGCGCCTCGGTCCCGGCCGCACCGCGGCCCCGACCGCGCCCGGCGGTGACGAGTAGGGTGCCGGACCATGACCGAGCCGGACTTCCTCACCACGACCAGGGCGTTCTACGACGCCATCGCCGTCGACTACGCCGACCGCTTCCGCGACGAACTGGCCGGCGAGCCGCTGTCCCGGGCGATGCTCGCGGCCTTCGCCGATCTGGTCCGCGCCGAGTCGGTCCGTACCGGGCGCGCCGACGGCCCGGTGGCCGAACTGGGCTGCGGCCCCGGCCGGGTGACGCGCCACCTGCACGGCCTCGGCCTCGACGTCCGCGGCATCGACCTGTCGCCGCGGATGGTCGAGCTGGCCCGTGCGACGTACCCCGGGCTGGACTTCGCCGAGGGTTCGCTGTTCGACCTCCCGCTGTGCGACGGCGAGTTGGCCGGCGCGGTCGCCTGGTACTCGATCATCCACACCCCGGCGGAGCGCCTGCCGGAGGTGTTCGCCGAGTTCGCGCGGGTGCTCGCCCCGGGCGGCCTCCTGCTGCTCGCCTTCCAGGTCGGGGACGAGCCGCTGCGGATCGACCAGCCCTTCGGCCACCCGGTGACGCTGGACTTCCGCCGCCAGCAGCCCGACCGGATCGCGGAGTTGGTCCGCGCGGCCGGCCTGCGGCTCATCTCCCGCACGCTCCGCGAGCCGGAGGAGGGCGTGCAGCCGACCCCGCAGGCCTACCTGCTCGCCCGCAAGCCCGCCTGAGCCGCCCGGGGTGGTGGTGACAGCAGCATGACAGCGGTGCCGGTGGGGTGTGAGAGGCCTGACAGCGGGTGCCCCGAGCCTTGGTGATCGCACGTCAGTTCACCGAACGGGAGGCCCTGCCCATGCCCCGACCCCGCCTCACCTCCGCGCTCAGAACCGGTGCCGCCGCGGCCGCCGGGCTGCTGCTGGCCGGTCTCGCCCCGGCCGCCTCGGCGGCGGCCGCCCCCGCGGCGCCGGTGCCCCGGCTGGACTGGCGGTCCTGCGTGCCGGACTTCGACTGCGCCCGCGCGACGGTGCCGATGGACTACCGCGACCCGGCCGGGCGCACCGTCGAGCTCGCCGTCATCCGGCACCCCGCGACCGACCCGGCGCACCGGATCGGCTCGCTGTTCTTCAACCCCGGCGGCCCGGGCGTGCCCGGCACCCAGGCGCTGCCCGCCGTGTACGGGATGCTCCCGGCGCAGGTGCGGGAGCGCTTCGACCTGGTCGGCTTCGACCCGCGCGGCGTCGGTGACTCCACCCTGCCGCAGTGCTTCCCGGACGCGGCGGCCGAGCAGGGCCTGCTCGCCGGGCTGCCGGCCGGCTACCCGGTCGGCGCCGCCCAGGAGTCGGCCTGGGCGACGACGTACGCGCGCTTCGGCCGCCAGTGCGCCGACAACGAGCGGACCGGCCTGCTCGCCCACCTGTCCACCGCCGACACGGCCCGTGACCTGGACCTGCTGCGCGCCGCCGTCGGTGACCGCCGGCTGAGCTACCTCGGCACCTCGTACGGCAGCTACCTGGGCGCCACCTACGCCAACCTCTTCCCGACCCGGGTGCGCGCGATGGTGCTGGACAGCGCCCCCGACCCGGTCGCCTGGTCCACCGGGCGCTCGCCGCAGCAGAGCGCCCTGCCGCCGTTCCTGCGCACCGGCAGCGACCTCGCCGGCGCCCGCACCCTCGACGCCTTCCTCGACCAGTGCGCCGACGCCGGCCCCGCCGCCTGCGCCTTCGCGGCGGCGGACCGGGACGCCACCCGCGCCAAGTTCGCCGAACTGCTCGACCGGCTCGGCCGGACGCCGGTGACGCTCGGCACTCCGCCGGCGGCGGTCACCTTCGACCAGGCCTCCACCGCCTCCACCGTCCTGCCGATGCTCTACGCCGCCGCTCCGGTGCCGAACGTCCCCGGCACCGGCTGGCCGGCGCTGGGCGGACTGCTCCAGCAGCTGTGGACCGCCGCCCCGGACGCCTCGGCGCCGCTGCCGACCGGTGGCCAGCCCAAGCAGGCGCAGACCCTCGGGGCGCTCTGCGCCGACACCGTCAACCCGCCCGTCTCCGGTGCCGACCCGGCCGCCGACACCACCTACCCGGCGCTGTCCGCCCTCGCCCGGGCCCGCGCGGGCGCCACCGGCCCGTACCTGGTCTGGCAGAACCAGCGCTGCGCGGCCTGGCCGACCGAGGCCGCCCGGGACCGCTACACCGGCCCGTGGAACCGGCCGACCTCCGCGCCGATCCTGGTCGTGGCCCTCACCGGCGACCCGGCCTGGCCCTACGAAGGCTCCCGCGCGCTGGCCGACACCCTCGCCCGCGGCCGCCTGCTGACCGTCCACGGCTACGGCCACACGGCGCTGGGCAACCCGAGCGCCTGCGCCTGGGACCGCGAGCAGCGGTACCTGGTCAGCGGGGAGCTCCCGCCGCCCGGCACGGTCTGCGAGCCGGACCACCAGGCGTTCTAGGCCCAGCGGGCCGCGTCGCCCGGCCCGCCCTGGTCGTGCGCGTGCGCGGAGTCCGTGCACGCGCACGCACCTCGGTACGATGAACGTCATGAACCGCGCCGACCTCTCCCTGGGCCCGCTGTCCGAGCGGGACCACGCCTTCTACGGCCTGGTCTGGGCCGGCACCACCCTCGCCGCCCAGGTGGACCGCGAGCTCACCCGGGTGCACGGGCTGTCGCTGTCCTGGTTCGAGGTGATGCTCTGGCTCAACGGGCAGCAGGAGCCGGTCGCCGCCTCCGACCTGGGCGCGAAGACGATGCTCAGCCGCAGCCAGGTCTCCCGGGTGGTCGACGCCCTGGCCGCACGCGGCCTGGTCGCCCGCACGCCCTCCGCCTCCGACGCCCGGTCGGTGCGGATCGAACTGACCGGGCAGGGCCGCGCCGCCTTCGCCGAGGCCGACGCCACCCGGCGGGCCGTCCTCGCGCCGGTCTTCACCGACCGGCTCGACGAGGGCGACATCGCGGCCCTGGAAGCGGTCTGGCGCAAGCTGAAGGCCTGAGCCCTGAGCCCCGGGCCGCCACCACCCAGGGCCTCCGCCACCCAGGGCCTCCGCCACCCCGGGCCTCCGCCACCCCGGGCCTCCGCCGTCTCGGCTACACCGCGTCGGCCTCCGCCGCTCCGGCCCGCGGTCGGCCGGAGGCGGTCGCGATCACCTCGTCCAGTACCTCGCGGGAGCGGAGCAGGTCGGTGATCATCCGGTCGATCCGGTCCCGTTCGGAGGCCAACTCCTCGACCAGCAGCGGGGTGGCGATCTCGTTCGGGCCGCCGTCGGAGTCGCGCATGCAGGGGAGGATCCTGTAGATCGTGCGGCTGTGCAGCCCGGCCGCGAACAACTCCTGGATCAGCACGACCCGATCCACCGCCGGCTCCGGGTACTCCCGGTGCCCGCCCTCGGTCCGCCGGGCGGCCAACAGGCCCTGCTGCTCGTAGTAGCGCAACGAGCGCTCGCTCACGCCCGTCCGTCGGGCCAGTTCACCGATCCGCATGCCGCCCACCCCGTCGTCGTGACCGAACGCCTGAACCAGACGCCGATGGTAGTTTCCCCGGCCCTCGCACCGACCGGATAACACGGGGCCGACACCCGGCGCCGGGCCGGGGGTGACGCGCGTCGGCCGACGGGTCGTGCCATGATCCCTGCATGGCTTCCAACGTTTTCTTCGACATCGAGATCGACGGCGCTCCGTCGGGCCGCATCGTCTTCAAGCTGTACGACGACGTCGTCCCCCAGACCGCCCGCAACTTCCGCGAGCTCGCGACCGGCCAGAACGGCTTCGGCTACGAGGGCTCCGGCTTCCACCGCGTCATCCCGCAGTTCATGCTGCAGGGTGGCGACTTCACCAACCACAACGGCACCGGCGGCAAGAGCATCTACGGCGAGAAGTTCGCCGACGAGAACTTCCAGATCAAGCACACCCGCCCGGGCCTGCTGTCGATGGCCAACGCCGGCCGCAACACCAACGGCTCGCAGTTCTTCATCACCACCATCGTCACCGACTGGCTGGACGGCAAGCACGTCGTCTTCGGCGAGGTCGTCGAGGGCATGGACGTCGTGACGGCGGTCGAGAAGCTCGGCTCGCAGAGCGGCCGCACCTCGGCGAAGGTCACCATCGCCAAGTCCGGCATCGTCGAGTAGTCACCGGTTCGCGAGAACCGGTACCGCACACCGCCCCGGCAGGGGAAGTCGGATCAGCCGACCTCCTACTCCGGGGCGGTGGCGTGTCCGGGGGCAGGATAGTCGGGTCACCGGGCGGACGGGGCGGAACCGGGCAATCCCGGCGTGCGCCGGAGCGGTCGCTCTAGGCTCTCCGTGCGCGGTCGGAGCCGCAGCGAACTCGACACTCCGGCAAGGTGGTTCACCGATGGAACAGGACGCCGACGACGGCGCGGTGACGTACGAGCAGGTGACGGTGGTCTCGCTCGCCTCGTGCGAGCCGGTCAATCCGGCGCGGATCGCGGTGCGGGTCGCCTGCGAGGTCATGACGGTCAAGCGGGTGGCGGGCTACTGGGTGCGCTGGGACGAGCGCTGGGGGCCGGAGGAGATCCGCCACCACTCGCGCTGGGTGCCGGACGAGGAGTACGTGCGGCCGGGCGCCGGCGGCGTGGACGGCGCGCTCACCGTGACGGTGGCCGCGTACTGGACGTACCGGGAGGGCGGCAGCCCGCGCCGGCCGACCACGGAGACCGCGGTGGCCTTCCGGCCGGGCGAGGCCGAGCACGAACTGGTGCTGGAGCGGCCCGACCCGCACCGCCCGGCGGCCCTGACCGTGCACCTGACCGGCGCCCGCTGGCTGGCGGGCGGCGAGGGGCGGCTGATCCACTACGGCTACGCGGGCGCCACCGAGGCCGCCGGCGGCGAGGGGGAGTGGCTGGTCCGCTTCCCCGAGTGCGGCACCGGCCTGCTCCCGCAGGCGGGTTAGGCGCGCGCGGCGCGGGCCGGTCGGGAGCCGGGGCGCCATGCCGTGGAGCGCCACCGCCTCCTGGACCAGGTGGCCCAGGAGACGGTGGACGAGCGCGGGGACGGGCGGCATCCACCCGTTGCGGCCGCGCGGCTACTTCACGTCACGGCGGGCTGCTTCACGTCGCGGCGGGTTACTTGATGTCCGGTACCGCGGTGTCGTTCTTGAAGGCGTCGAAGACCTGCTTGGACTTGGTGGCGTCCCACAGCACCGCCGACTCCCCGGTCTTGGTCCGGTAGTCCGGGTTGCCGATCGGGACGGTCAGGGTCTTGCCGCCGCCGCCGTTGACGTCCTTCATGGCGAGGAAGAGCGAGCCGAGGTCGGTGAGGCCGGCGTCGTCGTCGACGATGAGGGTGCCGAGGGCGGAGTCGACCAGCGGGTAGAAGGTGAACGGGTTCAGCACGGTGCCGGGGGAGGCCGCCTGGTGGGCGAGGGCGCCGAGGAACTTCTGCTGGTTGCGCATCCGGCCGAGGTCCTGGTCGGCCATCTGGTGGCGCTGGCGGACGAAGGCGAGGGCCTGCTTGCCGCTGAGGGTCTGGTCGCCGGCCTTGAGGTCGAGGCCGGAGTCCTTGTCCTTGAGGTCCTGGTCGATGTGCATCTCGACGCCGCCGATGGAGTCGACGATGCCGACGAAGCCGGCGAAGCCGATCTCGGCGTAGTGGTCGAGGCGGATGCCGGTGTTCAGCTCGACGGTCTGGACGAGGAGGCGGCCGCCGCCGTTGCTGAAGGCCGAGTTGATCTTCGAGGTGGTGCCCTTGAGGGTCTTGCCGCTGCTGCTCTTGTACTCGGGGATCGGCACCCAGGAGTCGCGCGGGATGCTCATCAGGGTGTTCCCGTTGTCCCCGACGTGCAGGATCATCATCGAGTCGCTGCGCTTGCCGTCGGTGTCGTGACCGGTGTGCAGGTCGTCCTGTTCCGAGTCGGTGAGGCCCTGGCGGCTGTCGGAGCCGACGATCAGCCAGTTGGTGCCCTTGCCGGCCGGCGGGCGGCCGGGGTAGTCGGCGAGCACGTTCTCGTGGTTGAGCTTGGAGTCGGCCCAGAACCAGGTCGAGACGGCGGTGACCATGACGGCGATCAGGAGGCCGAAGACCGACCACTTGACGATCCGGCGCCGCGGCCACCGCCTGGTCCGTATACCGCCCGGCTGGGCGCCGCCCGGGCCCCCGGGCCCACCCGGCCGTCCGGGACCGCCGGGACCGCCGGGGCCCCCAGGCCCACCGGGCCCACCGGGGCGGCCGCCGGGTTGTCCGCCCGGACCCTGCGGCGGGACGCCGCCGAGCCGGGACTGCTCCGGCTGTCGTGGCGCGGGCGCACCCGGCCCGCGCGGGTTCATCGACGACGGCAGCGGCGGCTCGGCCGCCCCGCCGCCCCCGCCGCGCCCGTACGCGCCGCCGTTGCCGCCGCCCCCATACGGGTTCCCGTCCCGGTACGGGTTCCCGCCGCCTCCCGGGCGGCCCTCCTGCCACGTGTTCATGTCGTCGAGGATGCCCGACCCCGCCCGTGCTGACTCCCCCCGGGGTACTCACCAGGTCGCTTGTAGCAGTTTTGATGCACGGGTCGGATCGTTCCGCCGCAACTTCCGAGCGGCCGTACGACGGTGGGGGCGGGCGGCGCGGGCGCCGGGTCGACGTGAGCCCGGTCACCACGCGTCGCGTCACCCGCCGTTCAACTGGCGAAACGATTCTTGACCGGCTCGAACGCAGCGTGTTTGCATTTCGGGTATGGATCAGCGTTGGGCACTCACGCGTCGGCGGCACGTCGACCTGCGGCGTGGTGTGGCCTGTTCGCTCTGTCGCGGCTGAAGCGCGCCCACCGGATCACCTCGGCGTCACCCCACCCGCGCCGAGCACCCCACCTCGAACGCGTCGAGCACGTCGAGCACGTCGAGCACGTCGAAACACCTTCCCGGGCTCCGACCCGCAGCGGTCCTCCCGCGCCGCGTGGCGCCGCCCCCGCTTCCAGCCAAAGGTGAACCCCATGGCCACCGTCCTGTCCGTCTCCGGCTCCCCGTCCGCCACCTCCCGCACCACCCGCCTGCTGCGCCACGTCGACGCCGGGCTGGAGGCCCGCGGCCACCACGTCGTCCCGTTCGAGGCGCGCAGCCTGCCCGCGCACGCGCTGCTGTCGGGCGACTTCGACCACCCGGAGATCGTCGCCGTGACGGAGCTGTTCGCCCGGGCGGACGGCGTCGTGATCGGCACCCCCGTCTACAAGGCCGCCTACTCGGGCCTGTTGAAGGCCCTGCTGGACGTGCTCCCGCAGTACGCGCTGGCCGGCAAGGCCGTCCTGCCGCTGGCCACCGGCGGCTCGCCCGCGCACGTGCTGGCGGTGGACTACGCGCTGCGCCCGGTGCTCAGCTCGATGGGCGCCGGCCACATCACCCAGGGCTGGTTCGTGCTCGACCGCCACATCACCACCGGGGAGGACGGGACGACCCTGGTCGAGCGCGAGACCGACACCCTGCTGGCCCCGGTCGTGGAGGGTTTCGCGCAGGCCCTGGAGCGGCTGGCCGCACCGGTGCTGACCGGCTGAGGAACCGGGGCCGGGCCCCGTACGGGGCGTCCCCGAGACGGGCCGCGGCACCCCCTAGGGGGAGGGGTGCCGCGCCCCGCAGATCCTTGGTCGGCGGCTTCATTCCGGCGGATGACGAGCGCGCCCGCCGTTGCTCATAACGTTGTGGACGTCCCCGCTCGTGCCGACGAGGGGCGAGGTTCTCCCGGGAACCGGCGCCCGCCGGGCCCGGTGGGTGGGGTCAACTCCCGGTCGACGACCCTTCCTGCGCCGTGCCCGCGTCCTGCGGCATGCCCGCGCACGGAGGGCCGGCCGGGGTCGACGGTCGGGCCCACTTCTTAGGAGACTCCAGTGACGACGGCAGCCACAGCCGTGTACGACCCCCAGCTTCCCGGCGGCACGCCCGCCGTCGCCGCCGCGGCCCGCCAGGTCAGCAAGGCGTACGGCGCGGGCGAGACCAGGGTCACCGCGCTCGACGCGGTGGACGTCGACATCCAGCGGGGCCGCTTCACCGCGATCATGGGCCCGTCGGGCTCCGGGAAGTCGACCCTGATGCACTGCCTGGCCGGCCTGGACACGGTCAGCGGCGGGCGGATCTGGATCGGCGACACCGAGATCACCGGCCTCAAGGACAAGCAGCTGACCAGGCTGCGCCGGGACAAGATCGGCTTCATCTTCCAGGCGTTCAACCTGCTCCCGACCCTGTCCGCGCTGGAGAACATCACGCTGCCGATGGACATCGCCGGCCGCCGGCCGGACCAGGCCTGGCTGGACCAGGTGGTGGAGACCGTCGGCCTGGCCGGCCGGCTCAAGCACCGTCCGGCGCAGCTCTCCGGTGGCCAGCAGCAGCGCGTCGCGGTGGCCCGGGCGCTGGCCGCCCGGCCCGAGATCATCTTCGGCGACGAGCCCACCGGAAACCTGGACTCCCGGGCCGGCGCCGAGGTGCTCACCTTCCTGCGCCGCTCGGTCGACGAACTGGGTCAGACCATCGTGATGGTGACCCACGACCCGGTCGCCGCGGGCTACGCGGACCGCGTGCTCTTCCTCGCCGACGGCGTGATCGTCGACGAGATGCACGCGCCCACCGCCGACTCCGTCCTCGAACGCATGCGCCGTTTCGACGGCAAGCGGACCAGCTGAGCGGGCGGGACGGGACAGATGCTGCTCAAGACCGCTCTGCGGAGCTTCTTCGCCCACAAGGGCCGCATGGCGCTCTCCCTGATCGCCGTGATGCTGTCGGTCGCGTTCGTCTCCGGCACCCTGGTCTTCTCCGACACCGCGACCAGCACCTTCGACAAGCTGTTCGCCGCGACCGCCTCCGACGTCTCCGTCCAGCCGCCCAAGCCGGCCGAGGACGACGACCAGCAGGTCTCCGACAAGCCGCGGACCGTCCCGGTGGCGGTCGCGCAGCAGGTCGCCGCGGTGCCGGGGGTGAAGTCGGCGGTCGGTCAGGTCATGGTCGAGAACGCGACCCTGGTCGACCCGGCCACCGACAAGCTGGTCGGCCCGACGTCCGGCGCGCCGACGCTGGTCGGCAACTGGACGCAGACCCCGCACAGCGCGGTGCACCTCACCCAGGGCCACGCCCCGCGGAACGCGGGCGAGTTGGTGCTGGACGCGGACACCGCGAAGAAGGCCGGGCTCGGCCTCGGTGCCAGGCTCCGGGTCGACAACGCCGACGGCCGGCACGAGTTCACGATCTCCGGCATCGCCTCCTTCACCACCACCAACCCCGGTGCGGCGCTGGCCTTCCTGGACACCCCGACGGCCCAGCAGGTGCTGCTCGGCGAGCAGGCGTACACCTCGGTCGAGGCGTTCGGTGACGGCAGCCGCGGCAACGACCGGCTCAAGGCCGACGCCCTGGCCGAGCTGGGCACCGGTTACCAGGTGAAGACCGCGGCCGAGCAGAAGGACGAGAACACCAAGAGCATCGGCAGCGGCCTCGGCTTCATGAAGAACGCGATGCTCGGCTTCTCGCTCATCTCGGCGTTCGTCGGCTGCTTCCTGATCATCAACACCTTCTCGATGCTGGTCGCCCAGCGCACCCGGGAGATCGGCCTGCTGCGCGCCATCGGCGGCAGCCGCCGGCAGGTGAACCGCTCGGTCCTGGTCGAGGCGCTGATCCTCGGCGTGCTCGGCTCGACCCTCGGGGTCGCGGCCGGTCTGGGCCTCGCGGTCGGCCTGATCAAGCTGATGAACGCGATCGGCATGAAGCTCGACGCGGGCGACCTGGAGATCGGTCCGACGGTGTTCCTCGCCGGGTACGCCCTGGGCATCGTGGTGACCCTGGTGGCGGCCTGGGTCCCGGCCCGCCGGGCGAGCCGGATCGCGCCGATGGCCGCGCTGCGCGACCACGGCACGCCGGCCGAGGGCCGCGCCAACCTGGTCCGCACGGTGGTCGGCCTCGTCCTGACGGCGGGCGGCGGCGGTCTGCTGGTGCTGGCCGCGCAGGCGGAGAAGGCGGCCACCGGCGGCCAGTACCTGGGTCTCGGCGTGCTGCTCACCCTGGTCGGCTTCGTGGTGCTCGGCCCGCTGCTGGCCACCGCCGTGGTGCGGGTGCTGGGCGCGCTGCTGCCGGCGCTGTTCGGCCCGTCCGGCCGGCTCGCCCAGCGCAACGCGATGCGCAACCCGCGTCGCACCGGGGCCACCGCCGCCGCGCTGATGATCGGACTGGCGTTGGTGATCGGCTCCTCGGTGTTCAGCGCCTCGACGGTCACCTCGGCCAACGCGCAGATCGACCGGTCGGTGGGCGCGGACTACATCGTCCAGGGCGGCCGCACCTCGATCACCCCCGAGATGCTGGACGCCGTCCGCCGGACCCCGGGCATCGACCACGTCACCACCCAGAAGTCCTTCAGCCCCAAGCTCCAGCTGCCGGACGGCCGGAGCGTGAAGACCAACCTCACCGCCGCGCCGCCCGCCTTCTTCGGCACCGACTTCCACCTCCCGGTCACCGCCGGTTCGGTGGACGCGATCGGGCGGGGCGAGCTGGGGATCGGCGAGGCCTTCGCGAAGGACCACGGCCTGAAGGTCGGCGACCAGGTGACCGTCGCCTACGGCAAGGGCCGCACCCAGGCGCTGCCGGTGGGCGCCGTGTTCGCGAAGGGCTCGCTGTTCGGCGACGGCTCCTTCGTCGACTTCGACACCATGGCCAGGGTCGTGCCCGCCGACGAGCAGCCGCCGGTCTGGACGTTCTTCGCCAAGGCCTCCTCCGGAGCCGATGTCGCGAAGACGCTGACCGCCCTGGAAGGCGCGCTCAAGGAGTACCCGCAGCTGACCATCAAGGACCAGGCCGGCTACAAGGAGGTCGTGCAGTCCCAGGTCGACACCCTGCTCTACCTGATCTACGGCCTGGTCGGCCTCTCCATCGCGGTCGCCGTGCTCGGGGTGGTCAACACCCTGGCGCTGTCGGTGGTCGAGCGGACCAGGGAGATCGGCCTGCTGCGGGCGATCGGGCTCTCCCGCCGCCAGCTGCGCCGGATGATCCGGCTGGAGGCCGTGGTGATCTCGGTGTTCGGCGCGGTCCTGGGCACCGGGCTCGGGCTGGCCTGGGGCGTCACCGCCCAGCGGGTGCTGCGCGACCAGGGTCTGGCCACGCTCTCCGTCCCGACCACCACGCTCGCGGTGACGCTGGTCGCCTCGGTGGTGATCGGGCTGGTCGCCGCCCTCGTCCCGGCCTTCCGGGCCGGGCGGATGAACGTCCTCGCGGCCATCGCGACGGACTGAGCGCGGCCATCGCGCCGGACGGGCCGGGACCGTCGCGACGGACCGGCCACGGCCGTCGCGCCGGACGACGGACCGACCGGGCGGCGCGGGCCGCAGGACCCGGCGGCTGGGGGGCCGCCGAGGGGGGAACGGGGGGCAGGGGCCGGGTGCGGGCAGCACCCGGCCCCTGCGGCACGGGCCGCCCCCGGCCGACTGAGATGATCGTCCGATGTTCGCCCCGGATACCCCGGACGCCCCGCCGCTGCCCAGCGCCGCGCCCCTCACCGCCGCCGCTGCCACCCGCTGGCGCGCCGCCCGCACCGCCTGGCGCCTGGACAGCCGCTGGCTGGCGCTGCTGCCGGCCGCCTTCGTCATCCTGGCCACCGCGGTGGAGCCGACCCCCGGTGACTGCAACGTCCAGGGCGTCTGCCGGGACACCTGGGGCTCCTCGCTGGCCGCCTGGTCGGTGCTCGCCGAAGTGGTCCTGCTGGCCGGCCGGTTCCGCGGCCGGGCGCTGGTCCCGCCGGCCGTCCTCGCGGTGCTCTGGTACGCCCCGCACGGCCTGGTCACCCCGCTCGGCCGCTGGACGGCCGTCCTGGTCCACCTGCTGCTCTCCGCCGTGCTGATCGGCGCCGAGCTCGGCCGCCGCCGCGCCCGCCAGCAGCTCGACGAACTGATGGCCCCGCCCGTCCCCTTCCCCTGGACCGCCGCCGGAGCGCCCTCGCCCGTCCACCCGGACGGCCCGCCGGTGCTGCGCCGCGCGCTCGGCGGCCTGCTGCTCGCCGCCGCCCTGGTGTTCCCGCTGTACGGGCTGTGGGAGCAGGCCCGGCAGCAGGCGAGCGCCGAACGGGCCGACCAGGTCACCGGCACCGCGGGCGACACCGACCAGGCCGGCGTCCTGACCGTCCGCTTCCACCCGCCCGGCGGCGGCCCGGAACGCACCGCCCGGCTGGACGTCTGGTGGGTCCGGTCGCCGCAGCCCGGCGAGGCCGTCCCGCTGCTGGTGGACGGCGACGCCGTCCGCGCCGCCGGCGACGACTACGACCTCACCGGCGCACTGACCGCCGGCGGCCTGCTCGCCCTGCCCGGCCTGCTGCTGCTCGGCTCGGCCGCCACCGCGAACGCCCGCCGCTCCCGGCCCTCCTTCGCGGGCTCCGCGCCCGCCCTCGCCGTCCGGGTCCGCGCCGACGCCCGGGGCGACCTGCTGGTGCGGCCGCTGGACGGCCCGCCGGACGGTCCCGCGCTCTGGCGGCTGGTCGAGCGCGACCGCTACCGCTGGGCCCGTTACGGCGCCCCGGGCGGCGAGGGCCCGGCCTGGGTGCCCGAGCACCTGGAGACCGAGGACGACGACGCCGACCACCTCGATCTCGGGGTCTCCTACGACGAGGAAGAGGAGGAGCTCGGGGACGTCCTCGACCGGCTGACCCCGGAGCAGGCCGCCGCCTGGCTCGCCCGCGCCGGCCGGAGCGTGCCGGCCGTGCTGTACCGGGGGCCCGACGGGCCGGAGCAGCAGCTCCTGGTCCGCCCCGGACTGCTGGACCACGACCCGCGCTGGGTGGCGGCCGTGGTCGCCCCCGCCGCCCGGGCCCCGCGGCCGGGCCGGCGCACCGAGGGCTACCGGGAGCGGGAGCTGTCCGTCGCCGCCCTGACCGCCGAGACGGTGGCCGCCGCCCCCGCGGCCGGTCCGGACGCCGAACCGGTGGCCGCCCGGCGCTGGGAGATGCCGCTGCCGCTACGGGCGGCGGCCGGTCCGGTGCCCGCCCTGCTGCTCGCGGGCCTCGTCGTGCTGCTCGACCGGAGCGGCTGGTGGGGCGGGCTGGTCCACCCGCTCGTGACCGGCACGGTGGCGATCCTCGCCTGCGGCCGCACCCTCTCCTGGCAGATGGTCGCCGACCGGGACGGCCTGCGGATGGCCACCGCGCTGCGCACCCGGACCTTCCGGTGGCACGAGATCAACGCGGCCGCCGTCCACCGCAACCTGCTCACCGTCCAGCTGCGCTCGGGCGAGGAGGTCACCGTCGGCAGCCGCCCGGCCGCCTGGCTGGCCGGACACTTCGGGGACCGCTACGACCCGGTGGAGCTGGCCCGCGCCGTCGCGACCGCCGCCCACCGGCCGGACCTGCGCCCGCACCGGTCGCTGCCGGACCGGCTGGGCGGTCCGCAGCACCTGCTGAACCGGTTGTCGCTGGTCGGCTACGCGCTCTTCACCATCGTTCACCACCTGCTCTGAACCTGCGCCGAACCTGCACCGAACCCGCGCGGCCGCCGCCGAACCCCGCCGGGGGCGCCCTCCCGGGCTCCGCCCCCTCCTCCGGAAACCGCCCGTTCCGACCCGGCTGCGGGCCCGTACGGGGAGCGGAGTACGGTGGTCGTGATCAAGGAGCCCAACCGGGCGCCGCGGGCTGCGTGCAGCGGCCCGGACCGGGACAAGACGGAGACGCGTCCGCACCGGTACGGTTGGCCCCGATGAACACCAAGGCTGCTGAGGAGCTGCCGGCTGTCTCCGTGATCATGCCGGTGCTCAACGAGGAACGACACCTGCGGACGGCGGTCCGGCGCATCCTGGACCAGGAGTACCCCGGGCCGATGGAGGTGGTGATCGCCCTCGGTCCGTCCACCGACCGGACCGCGGAGATCGCGGCCGAACTGGTGGCGGAGGACCCGCGGGTACGGACCGTGCCGAATCCCACCGGCCGCACCCCCGCGGGGCTGAACGCCGCGATCCGGGGCTCGCGCCATCCGATAGTGGTACGCGTGGACGGCCACGGCCTGCTCACCCCCGGCTACATCACCACCGCGGTCCGGCTGCTCGACGAGATGGACGCCGCCAACGTCGGCGGCATCATGCACGCCGAGGGCGAGACCGAGTGGGAGAACGCGGTCGCCGCCGCGATGACCTCCAAGATCGGTGTCGGCAACGCCGCCTTCCACACCGGCGGCCTGGCCGGCCCGGCGGACACCGTCTACCTCGGGGTGTTCCGGCGCGAGGTGCTGGAGAAGCTCGGCGGCTACAACGAGGAGTTCATCCGCGCCCAGGACTGGGAGCTCAACTACCGGATCCGCCAGGACGGCGGGCTGGTCTGGTTCACCCCGCAGCTCAAGGTGACCTACCGGCCCCGGCCGTCGGTGAAGGCGCTGGCCAAGCAGTACAAGGACTACGGCCGTTGGCGCCGGGTGGTCACCCGCTACCACCGCGGCTCGGTCAACCTCCGCTACCTGGCCCCGCCGACCGCCCTGCTGGCCGTCACCCTCGGGCTGGTGCTGGGCGTCGCCGTCCACCCGGCCCTCTTCGCGGTGCCCGGCGCGTACCTGCTGGGCATCCTCGGCGGCGGGCTGGTCGGCGGCCGCGGCCTGTCCTTCAAGGCCAGGGCGATGCTGCCGGTGGCGCTCGCCACCATGCACCTCAGCTGGGGCTTCGGCTTCCTCACCTCGCCCCGCTCACTGGCCCGCCGGGTGATAAGCAGTGTCGGCCCGGCCGCCAAGGACGTCCTCTCCCGGGCGAGTTGACGCCGACTCGACAGGTTCGTCCGACACTTTCCGCCGGGCGCGCGAAGGGTCGGACGAATCCTGGGAGTCGAGCCCGCACCGCTATCGTCGGTGCGCATGGCGACAGTTGAGAGCGGGCCCGGCGCGGCCCGGATCGAACCGAGCGCGGACGTCGACGAACGGGCCGCCATCGGCGCGGGGACGACGGTCTGGCACCTCGCCCAGGTCCGCGAGGAGGCGGTGATCGGCGCCGAGTGCGTGATCGGCCGCGGCGCCTACGTCGGCCCGGGCGTCCGGATCGGGGACCGGGTCAAACTGCAGAACCACGCGCTGGTGTACGAGCCCGCACTGGTCGAGGACGGGGTGTTCATCGGCCCCGCGGCCGTCCTCACCAATGACCGCCACCCCCGCGCGGTGACCCCGGACGGTCGGTCCAAGCGTCAACAGGACTGGCACGCCGAAGGAGTGACGCTCCGTCATGGATGCTCGATCGGCGGCCGGGCGGTCCTGGTCGCCGGGGTGACGGTCGGCCGCTGGGCGCTGGTCGCGGCCGGCGCGGTGGTTCACCGGGACGTCCCGGACTTCGCCCTGGCCGCCGGTGTCCCGGCCCGCCGGATCGGCTGGGTCGGCCGCGCCGGCGAGCCGCTGGAGTCCGTCGGCGACGGCCGCTGGCGCTGCCCCCGCACCGGCGAGCACTACCGGGAGACGGACGGAACCCTCGCGCCGGAGTAGGGCCTGGCTACTTGGCGCACGCGTCGGTGTCGTCCGCCTGCACCCGCTGGAGGTCCTTCGGCGCCTCGGTCGGGGCCGCCGCCGGAGCCGCGAGGACGTCCTTGCCCAGCACCAGCACCAGCGGGCCCTTCGGATCCGCCTTCGGGTCCGGCCGGACGGCGTCGCCCGGCAGGCCGAGCGCGGCGGCCAGGGAGGCGGCCGCGGCGTCCTGTCCGGTCGGGAAGGACACCGTGGTGGTCGCGGTGACGGGGGCGTCGGAGGCGGTCGCGGCCTTGGCGAAGCCCTTGGTGCGGAGCTTGTCCACGGTGGGCCCCGACTGCCCGCGCGTCCCGCTGCCGTTGCGCACCGTCACCCGGACGTCCTTGGGGTCCACCGTCGGGGCGGCGGTGGTCGGGGCCGCCGGTGCGGTCTCCGGCGCGGCCGTGGCGGCGTCGGCGGGGGAGGCGGTCTCGGTCAGCGAGCGGTCGCCCGCGACCATCGAGAACAGTTGCCCGGCGTCCGGCTGCTTGAGCACCAGCCGGTCCTTGTCCTTGGGGTCGTCCAGGACCGGCACGGTGGCGAAGGTGATGTTCTTGGTGTCGACCTTGCTGAGGTCCAGCGCGAGGTCCTTGAGCTTGTCGACGCTGCCGATCCCGGAGTCCACGGTGAGCGCCTTGGTGGCGGCGTCGGCGAGCTTGTAGAGCTTGCCCGGGCTGGTCAGGGTGTCGTCGCTCTTGATCTTGCGGATCATCGAGCTGATGAACTGCTGCTGGAGCGGGATGCGGGTGAGGTCGCCGCCGAAGCCGACGGCGTGCCGGGTGCGGACGAAGGCCAGCGCCTCGTCGCCCTGGACCACGTGCCGGCCCTTGCTCATCTTCAGGTGCGAGTCGGTGTCGTTGATGTCCTTGGCCGCGCAGACCTCGACCCCGCCGACGGCGCTGGACAGCGTCTTCACCGCCTCGAAGTTGACCTGCACGAAGTGGTCGACCCGGATCCCGGTCATCTTCTCGACGGTCTTCCAGGTGCAGCCCGGGTCGCGCCCCTCCTGGCCGAGGCTGTTGTTGAACATGTCCCGCGCGGAGCCGGGGATCTTCTTGCCGTCGCCGCTCTGGCACTCCGGGATCGGCACCATCAGGTCGCGCGGGATGCTGATCGCGGTCGCGTTGGAGCGGTCCTTGGAGATGTGGAACAGCAGCGTGGTGTCGGCGTGCCCGGCGCTGCCCTCGTCGCCGTACTCGCGGCCGAGGCCCTGCCGGCTGTCGGTGCCCAGCACCAGGATGTTGAGCGCGTCCCCGGCGGCCTTGGGCCGCTCCTCCTCGTTGCCCAGCTGGACCTTGACGGAGGTCAGGTTGCTGTTGAAGTGCTGGTACAGGTAGTACGCCCCGCCGCAGCCCGCGACCATCACCAGGGCGCCGGCCCCGGCGGTCCACTTGAGCGCCCGGCGGCGCCGGGTCCGCTTGGCGGCGGCGGCCGCCCGGCGCCGGGAGTCGCGGCGGCCCGGCCCGGGGGTGCCGGCGGTCCCGGACCCGGTGGCCGGCATCTCCTCGGCGGCTGTCCGTTCGGCCGTCCGGCGGCGTTGCCCGGGGATTCCGGCGGCCGGGTCGAGGCGGTACTGGCCGGTTTCCGGGTCGCGCGTCCACTGGTCGGCGGGATCGACCTCCGGTTTGTCCTGCTGCACGGGGGTTCCCTACCTCCGACCGGTCACGGCTCAGGCTCGCCCGTTCGGCGGGCCGATCCGGACACACTAGACGAGCCGAACGGCGGAATCCTTCCGGTGTGATCTGCGCCATGTTCAGGTAATGGCCCGGTAAAGTCCCCTGAGTGTGCGGGATTTCCGGAAAACCCGCGCCGACCTGCGGCGCAGCCGCGATCAGTGCTGCGCGCAGGCGTCCACGTCGGCGGTGCGTCCCTCGAAGGTGGGCGAGGCGTCCGCCGAAGGTGACGCCTTCGCCGACGCCCCCGCGGCCCCGGCTGCCCTGTCCGACCCCGCGCCCGCGCCCGCCGCCGCACTCGGGCTCGGGCTCGGGCTCGGGCCCGCCGCCACCGGACTCGGGCTCGGGCTCGCACCCGCCCCGACACCGACAGCCGCCCCAGCCTCGAAGCCCGCCCCGAAGCCCGCCCCGGCGACGGCGCCCGGCGACGGCACCGAACCGGGCGGCCGGACGGCGACCGCCCGGTCGTCCCGCAGCGCGGTGAACAACTGGGTGGTCTGCGGCTGCACGAACTCGTCCCGGTCCGAGTCGTACCGGTACGGGCGGCGCGGCGCGGTCAGGAGCACCACGTCCGCCGAGGGGATGTCCCGCAGGTCCTGGGTGAGGTCGTACAGCGCCCCGAGCGAGGACAGCCCGCCGTCCGCCTTGACCGAGGAGGTGGCCGCGTCCAGCACCGGCCACAGCCGCGCCGGGTTCAGCAGTACGCCCTGCGACTGCACCTTGCGGATCAGCGCGGCCAGGAACTGCTGTTGACGGCCCATGCGCTGGGTGTCGCTGCCGTCGCCCAGGCTCTCCCGGGCCCGGACGTAGCCGAGCGCCTGCTCGCCGTGCAGGGTCTGCCGCCCGGCGGGCAGGTCGAGTCTGGCGTCCTTGTCGTGGATCGCCTGCGGGACGCACACCTCGACCCCGCCGATCGCGTTCACCATCGTCTTGAAGCCGTTGAAGTCGAGGATCACGTAGTGGTCGATCCGGATGCCGCTGAGCTGCTCGACGGCGCGGATCGAGCAGGCCGCGCCGCCCATCTCGAACGCCCAGTTGAACTGCATCAGCCCGGCCTTGCTGCGGGTGCCGTCCGGCTTCTCGCAGGCGGGGACGGTGACCATGACGTCGCGCGGGATGGAGACCGCCGTCGCGTGCTTCCGGTCGGCGGCCAGGTGCAGCAGGATCGTGGTGTCCGAGCGCTGGGTGCCCGGCTCGCCGCCGTACGAGGAGTTGGTGCCGGAGCGGTCGTCGCTGCCGATCAGCAGGATGTTCTCGGAGCCCTTGGCCCCGGCGGTCCGGCTCGGCCGCTCGGCCTCCAGCTGGGCGAGCAGCCGGTCGGTGGCCGAGTCGGTGCGGATGTTGCCGTCCAGCGTGCGGTAGGCGATCCAGAGCAGTGCCCCGGTGGCGACCAGCAGGAACGCGACGACGCCGGCGGTGATCATCAGCCACCGCCGGCGCCGACGCGGGTGTTCGGGTTCGGAGGGGTGCGCATCCGTCGGGGGCGGGTCGGTCGGGGGGTGCGCGGTGTCGTCCTCGGCCATGGCAGGGATCCCTACCCGCCCGGCCCGACCCGGGGGTTACCCGAGGCGCAGTGTCACCCGTTCGGATTCGGTCCGCTTCTCCCACTGCTCGGGGTCGAGACCCTGCGAGTTGCGGCACAGCACCACCGAGGCGCCGGCCGCCAGCGGCGCCAGCAGGCCGGCCTCCAGGCCGGTCCAGTCGTCGAACGAGAGGGTGGACAGCACCCGGTCGCCGGGCTTGAGCCCGAGCCGGGCGGCCCCCTCCCGGGCCAGCGCGACGGTCTGCTCGCCGGTCAGCTTCAGCGGCAGCCCGTCCACGGCGGTCTCCAGCGCGTGGCCGTCCGGGGCGACGGGCGAGTACGGCGCGAAGCGGTCGCCCTGGCCGGGCACCTCGGCGGCGTAGTCGAGGAAGCCGTCGGGGCGCTGCGGGAAGCGTCCGCCGAGCGGGCGCAGGGCAAGGGCCACCCGCTCGCCCTCGCAGGCCTGGGCGGCCGCCAGTCCGTCCGGACCGCTGACCACCAGGTCGGCGTCGGCCGGGTCGCCGCCGGGCACCGCCGTCACCCCGACCGACCAGCAGGCCAGCAGCCAGACGGCGCTCTGCCAGTGGGCGGGGAGCAGCAGCACGGCCCGGTCGCCCGGGCCGGCGTTCAACTCGTCCTGGAGGAGGTTGGCCGTCTTGGCGACCCAGTTGTCGAAGGTCCGGGCGGACAGCTCCACCCGTTCGCCGGTGGCGTCGTCGTAGAAGGTGACCAGCGGGGCCGCGGGATCGACCGTGGACGTGCCGCCTCGCAGATACGCGTGCAGCAGTTCGACGGGGGTGCGGGCATCGGCAGCGAAATGCGCAGTCATGGTGCGCCCCAGCCTACGGCCTTCGAGTGGGCCGTCGGGAGGGGTGGTGGACCGGGCGCGAGGCGACGTGGCGAGCGGCTCGATTTGCCGCCACCATCCGGTTTATGCGCCTTTTCCTCCCGGCCGCCCTGCTCGTCGGCTGCACCGTCGCCCTGCTCCTCCAGCCCGCCGCCACCGCCGGCCCGGCCGACCCCGACGGCGCCCGGCGCCGCGGTTCCGCCGGCGGCGGGTCGGTCACCTCACTGCCGCTCGGCCCCGGTCCCGCCCTGGCCCCGCGCACCACCCGGCCGTTCGAACTCCTCGGCGTCGGCTGGGACGGCCCGGCGGACGCGCTGGCCGGCGGCGCCGTCCGGGTCCGCACCCGGGACGCGGCCACCGGCCGCTGGGGCGACTGGCACGACCTGGAGGCCGACACCGAGGACGGCCCCGACCTCGCCCCGCGCGGCGCCACCGCGCCCCTGTGGACGGGACGTAGCGACGGCGTCGCCGTCGAGGTGCGCCCCGGCCCCGCCGGGCCCCCGCCCGGCCTGCGGATCGACCTGGTCGACCCCGGCCAGGGCGCGCCCGCGCCCGCCGCCCGGGTCGTTCCCCGCCACCCCGCCGACGGCCCCCAGGCCCCGCGCCCGGCCATCGTCACCCGGGCCGGCTGGGGTGCGGACGAGTCCCTGCGCGACCAGACCTTCGAGTACACCGGACCGGTCCACGAGGTGTTCATCCACCACACCGCCACCGCCACCGACTACGCCTGCTCCGACGCCCCCCGGGTGATCAGGTCGATCTACCAGTACCACGTTCAGAGCAGCGGCTGGCGGGACATCGGCTACAACTTCCTGGTCGACCGCTGCGGCACCGTCTACGAGGGCCGGGCCGGCGGCGTCGACCTGCCCGTCCACGGTGCCCACACCCTCGGCTTCAACACCGACTCGGCCGGCGTCGCCGCCATCGGCACCTACGTCGGCGACGCCCCGCCCCAGCCGCTCCTGGACGGCCTGGCCGCCATCGCCGGCTGGAAGCTCGGCCTCACCGGCCACCCCGCCGACGGCCGCACCAAGCTGATCTCCTCCTCCGACGCCAGCCGCTACCCCAAGGGCACGGTCGTCGACTTCGACGCGGTCTCCGGCCACCGCGACGCCTTCAACACCGAATGCCCCGGCAACGCCCTCTACGCCCGGCTCCCCGCCCTCCGCACGGCCGCGGCCCACCTCCAGGCCCCCTGAGGTGCCGCACCGCCCTACGTCGGCCCGGGCCCCCGCCCGACCAGCCCCCGCAGCTCCGCCGTCAACGCCGCCGCCAGATCCGGCCGGAGGTCGTAGCGCGCCGGAGTGTTCTGCAGCAGTCCGATCCGCCAGCCCGCCCCGGCGTTCACCGCGATCACCGTCTGCACCGCGTTGAGCGCCGGGTCCAGGTCCTCCGCGGCGTCCGGCACCAGCCCCGCGACGGCGTCCAACTGCGCCACCCCGGGCCCCAGCGCGCGGACCCGGCGCACCCTGGCCACGTACTCGGGCGTCGCGTGGTCCGCGAAGAGCCGCCCCAGTTCGGCGGCGATCACCGACCGCCCGCAGTGCCGGGTGCCGTCGAAGCCGATCACCTCCCCGTCCTCGGCGAACGGCCCGGCGAAGGCCGAACCGTCCCGCTCGTTCCACCCCTCCAGCGCCCGGTGGTACAGCGCCCGCACCGCGCTCTCGTCCCCGGAGGACAGCTCCGGCAGCCGCGTATCGTTCATATCCCCATGGTCGACGAAGGCGGTGGAGCCGGACAGCGGAGGAGGCGCACGGCGGTGACGGGCGAGTCGGTACGGCGCTGGCGGCCGGGTTTCCCGCTGGACGTCGCCCGGACGCTGCTGCCGCTGCGCCGGGGCCCCGCCGACCCGGCGTACCGCACCACCGGCGACGGCGCGCTCTGGCGGGCGTCCCGGACCCCGGCCGGGATCGGCACCCTGCGGGTGCTGGCGCGCCCGGCCGCCGGCGAGGTGGAGGCGACCGCCTGGGGGCCGGGCGCGCCGTGGCTGCTGGAGCGGCTGCCGGCGCTGCTGGGCGCGCAGGACGACCCGCAGGCCCTGGTGCTGCCGCCCGGCCCGCTGCGGGACGCCCAGCGCCGCACCGCCGCGGTCCGCCTCACCCGCACCGGGCTGGTCCTGGAGTCCCTCGTCCCGGCGATCCTGGAACAGAAGGTGACCACCGACGAGGCCTACCGCGCCTGGCGCACCCTGCTACGGGACTTCGGCACCGCGGCGCCGGGCCCGGCCGAGGGTATGCGGGTGGCGCCGTCGGCCCGCGAGTGGGCGCTGGTGCCGAGCTGGGAGTGGCACCGCGCGGGGGTGGACCCGAAGCGCTCGGCGACGGTCGTGCGCGCCGTCCGGCTGGCGCCCCGGCTGGAGGAGGCCGCCGCGATGGACCACGCCGAGGCCTTCGCCCGGCTCACCGCAGTCCCGGGGATCGGCCCCTGGACGGCCGCCGAGACCCTGCAGCGCAGCAACGGCGACCCGGACGCGGTCTCGGTCGGCGACTTCCACCTGCCCAACCTGGTCGGCTGGGCCCTGGCCGGCCGCCCCCGCAGCGACGACGCCCAGATGCTCGCCCTGCTGGAGCCCTACCGCCCGCACCGCCACCGCCTCTGCCGCCTCCTGCTGGCCACCACCCCCCACGCCCCCCGCTACGGCCCCCGCCTCACCCCCAACGACCACCGGCGGCGATGAACTACGCCGTAGTACACTGCCTCGCATGGAAGCAACCATGCGGGAGCTGAACCAGCAGACGGCCAGGGTGATAGGAGCCGTCGAGCGGGGCGAGACCGTCACCGTCACCAAGGACGGCAGGCATGTGGCGACCATCCTGCCGCCGAGCCTGGCCGCACCCGTCTACCCCTTCCGGACCGATCCGATGGGGGAGGAGCTCGACGACATGCCGGTCATCCCCGGCGGCGGCGGGCGCATTCTGGCCGACCTCGACCAGCACATGGAAGGATTCGGCAGGTGACCGACGTCGCGGTGGTCGGTGACACCGGCGCCCTGCTCGCCGCATACGCCGGTGAGGAACCCGACCATGACGCCTGCCTGAAGGCCTTGCGTACGGTCGGCCATCTGGTCATCTCGCCCCTGGTGCTGGCCGAGCTGGACTACCTCGCGCACCGGACGCTCGGAGCCGCGATGGCGATGCGCGTTCTGGACGACATCATCGACCGATGTGCGATCGGCCGCTTCGAGGTGCCCGAGGTGGGTGCGCACCTTGCCACCGCGCGGGCGGTCATGCGGCAGTACCCGGACCTGAACATCGGCCTGACGGACGCCATCAACGTCGCGCTGGCCGCAGCGTTCAGGACCGACGCCGTGTTGACCGTCGACCGTCGCCACTTC
Organism: Kitasatospora sp. NPDC094016; assembly: GCF_040304045.1. Classification (NCBI taxonomy): domain Bacteria; kingdom Bacillati; phylum Actinomycetota; class Actinomycetes; order Kitasatosporales; family Streptomycetaceae; genus Kitasatospora; species Kitasatospora sp. NPDC094016. Next base: position 21,301 of record NZ_JBEOUK010000062.1, on the reverse strand, counting down.
CGTGCGATCAGGCCGCTGACCAACCACGAGGCCTTCCGGCTGCTGCCGGACGACCTCGACGGCTGATCCTCACCGCACCTCGATGAAGGTGTCGGCGCTGCGGTCCGGGCGTTCGCGCGGGGGTTCGGCGGGGCGGCCGACGGCGACGGCGCGGCGCGACCGCCCGCACCGCCACCGCCTCTGCCGCCTCCTGCTGGCCACCACCCCCCACGCCCCCCGCTACGGCCCCCGCCTCACCCCCAACGACCACCGGCGGCGATGAGCCGGAAGCGCTGTGCGGTGTACACGCCGGTGTGTACGCTTGATGCATGACTGACGCACTGAGCATCCGGGAACTGCGTGCGAACATCGCCGAGGTGGTCAACCAGGCCGAGGCCGGCGAGATCACCGTGATCACTCGGAAGGGCGAGCGGGTCGGAGCGGTCGTGCCGATCGAGATCCTCGATGCCATAGAGGATGCCGCCGACGAACTGCTCGCCCGTGAGGCCGAGCAGCACCGGAACGATCCCACCGTGACCATGGCCGAGCTCCTGGCCGACCTGTTCGACTCGCCCGAGGACTCCTCCGGGAGCGCTGCGTGAAGTACGCGTTCCGCTTCACCGCGCATGCCAAGCGCCAGCTGCGTGACATCAGCCAGGTCGATGCGATGCGGATCCTCACCGCACTCACCGTTCTCGGTGAGGACCCGTACGTCGATGGCCCGGATGTCAAGAAGCTGGCGGGTCACGTCGGCCTCTACCGTCTCCGCGTCGGCGTCTACCGCGTGGCCTACGAGATCCACGACGGCGTGTTGGTGATCCTCGTGGTGGCCGTCGGAAATCGCCGCGAGATCTATCGCGGTCTCTGAACCGTTACCGCACCTCGATGAAGGTGTCGGCGCTGCGGTCCGGGCGTTCGCGCGGGGGTTCGGCGGGGCGGCCGACGGCGACGGCGCCCATCGGGTCCCAGTCGTCCGGGAGGTCGAGGGCCGCGCGGACGGTGTCGCGGCAGAACATGGTGGACGACACCCAGGCGGAGCCGTAGCCCTCGCCGGTGAGGGCGACCAGGAGGTTCTGCACGGCGGCGCCGGCGGCGACGGTGAACATCTCCCGTTCGGCGGCGGCGCGCCGCTGGTCGGGGTAGTGGTGCGAGCCGTCCATGACGAGGCAGGGCACCACCAGGTAGGGCGCGTCGCGCAGGACGTCGCCGCGGGCGGTGCGGCGGGCGATCCGGGCGTCGTCCCAGCCGTCGAGTTCGCGCAGGTCGCGCTGCCAGGCGGCGAGCATCGCGTCGAGCAGCCGGGTGCGGGCCCGTGCCGTCTCCAGCAGGACGAACCGCCACGGCGTGGTGTGGTGCGGGGCGGGCGCGGTGACGGCGGCGGCGACGGCGCGGCGCACGGCGCCGGGGTCGACCGGGGCGTCGGTGAAGGAGCGGACGGTGCGCCGCAGGGTGACGGCCTGGCGCAGCGCCTCGGAGGTGCCGAGCCGGAACATGTCGTCGACGGCGCGGCGGACCAGCGGCCGGGCGCCGTCGCCGTCCTCGGCGGTGACGAGGTGGCCGAGCCCGCGGACGACGGCGACCGGCACGCCGCTGGTCTTGCCCTTCACCAGGTCGGCCGCGGCGGCGAGTTCGTCGGCGGTGGCGGTGACGGTGAGCGTCAGCTCGTTGCCGTGGCTGTCGGTGCGCCCGCGGTGGTCCTCCAGCACGGACAGCCCGGCGGCGCCGATGGCGACGTCGGTGAGCCCGCTGCGCCAGGGCCGGCCGAAGGTGTCGGTGACGACGACGGCGAGCCGGCGGCCGGTGAGCTGCTGGAGCTGCCCGCGCAGGGCGCGGGCGGAGGCGTCCGGGTCCTCGGGCAGCAGCAGGACGGTGCCGGGGGCGGTGTTGGAGGCGTCGACGCCGGCGGCGGCCATGACGAAGCCGTTGCGGTTCTCGACGATCCGGGCGGGGCCGCGCCGGGCGACCACCCGGACGGTCTCGGCCTCGATCGCGGCGTCGCGGTCGGCGGCGTACAGCAGCCGGCCCTCGGCCTTGCTGACGACCTTCGAGGTGACGATCAGGATGTCGCCGTCCTGGTACTCGCCGGCCTTGGCGAGCAGCGCGGCGAGGTCGGTTCCGGCGTCGATCTCCGGCAGCCCCTCGACCGGGAGGATCCGCAGGCTCATGCGCCCTCCCCGCTGCGCTCGCGCCCGCTCACTTGCGCACCTGCTCGGCGAGGGCGAGGGCGGCCCGGGCCATCTCGGCGGTGGCCTTGACGTCGGTCATCAGCAGCGGGACGGCCCGGCAAGCGATCCCGGCGGCCTCGACGGCGGCGACCGAGGCCTGGTCGGCGGTGTCGACGAGCCAGCCGTCGATCAGGCCCTCCGGTCGCCCGCCGCCACCCTTGTCCGAGTTGCTTCGTAGCACTGCCCTGCTGCCGTAGTTCAGCGCGACCGCCTCCGCGGTGGCCTCGACGCCGACGGCGGCGAGCACCTTGTCGGCCATGCCGCGCACCGGGGCGCCGCCGATGATCGGGGAGAGCCCGACGACGGGGGCGGGGGCGGCGGCGACGGCCTCCCGGATGCCGGGGACGGCGAGGATGGTGCCGATGGAGACGACCGGGTTGGACGGCGGGAAGAGGATGACGTCGGCGGCGGCGAGGGCCTCCAGGACGCCGGGCGCGGGCTTCGCGGTGTCGGCGCCGACCGGGATGATCGCCTCGGCGTCGACGGCGGCGTGCAGCCTGACCCAGTACTCCTGGAAGTGGATCGCCCGGGTGCCCTGCTCGTCGGTGATCCGCACGTGGGTCTCGACCCGGTCGTCGCTCATCGGCAGCAGCCGTACGCCGGGCTTCCAGCGCACGCACAGCGCCTCGGTGACCTGGCTGAGGCTGTAGCCGGCGGTGAGCATCTGGCTGCGGACGAGGTGGGTGGCGAAGTCGCGGTCGCCGAGCCCGAACCACTCGGGGCCGACGCCGTACTCCTTCATCTCGGCCTTGATCGACCAGGTCTCGTCGGTGCGGCCCCAGCCCTGCTCCTCGTGGATGCCGCCGCCGAGGGTGTACATCACGGTGTCGAGGTCGGGACAGACCTTGAGGCCGTAGAGGTGGATGTCGTCGCCGGTGTTGCCGATGACGGTGATCTCGTCCTGCGGTCCGACCGCCGCGAGGAGTCCGCGCAGGAAGCGCGCTCCGCCGATTCCGCCTGCCAGTGCCACGATGCGCATGGGTTCATCCTGCCACGGTCCGACTGCCCGTCAGCCCGCTCATCAGCCCGCTCATCAGCCCGGTCGCCTGCCCGGCCGCCGGCGGGTGCGACGGCCGGGTTGACGCGGGCGGGTGCTCAGTGCGCCTCGGCCTGGGCCTGCGGGTGCTGCTCGGGGACGGCGGTGCCGCCGTACTGGTTCATCTCGGTGAGGCCCGGGGTGTAGAGGTGGATGGAGACGGCGGGTTCGAGCGTGCCGTTGACCACCTCGTGCAGGTAGCCGGAGGAGAAGACCCGCTGCCCGCCGGGGCGCAGGGTGCGGGCTCCCTCGCCGGCGCGGGTGAGCGAGCGTTCGATCAGCTCGCCCTGGACGACGGTCATCACGCCGGAGGACTCGCCGTGGTCGTGGAAGCCGCTGCTCTGGCCGGGCAGCCAGCTGAGCAGCCAGACCTCGTAGCCGGGGCCGGTCTCCAGCCGGGCGTACCAGCGGGTGAGCGCGTCGTAGCGGACCAGGGGTTCCCAGCGGGCGCGGTCGGCGGCGATCTCGCGGATCAGCCGGGCGTGGCCGGCCACGGTGGTGGGGTGGCGGGGCAGGTCGGTGCGGGCCAGGTGCGGGAAGGCGAGCGGGTCGCCGGCGATGGAGACGTCGCTGAGGCCGTCGGTCCAGCCCCGGCCGGGCGTGGTGGGGGCCGTGGGCGCGGTGGGCGCGGGGCTTCGGCGGGCGAGTTTGCTGCGGTCGCGGTTCCGCTTGCGGATACGGGTCATACGCACGGGAGTCGTCCTCGGAGTGGCGGCTGTTCGTCGGGGATCAGCCGGATCCGGGATGTCCTGGGACGGGAATCGCGGGCGGCCTCTGTGCTTCCTGGGGGCGGCGCGCGGTGGGACGCGGGCGCCTAGATACAGCAGGAACAGAGGCGACAACAAGAGTTCACGGCACGGCGGAGCGTGGAACCGCTCCGGGGGCTGGCGAACTCTGACATAGGGGAAAGGAGACCGCATCCGTGGGGCCGGTGTCAAACACAGAGATGTGGCATTCGAGGGGGTTACGCCAAGAAGTTGCCCGGATGGGGTGATAAATCACGCTCTATGTTTCGATGGGAAGATCGCCGGGAAGGCAGGGCGATGACCGGCCTGTGACGGTGACCGAGCGTCACCCGCCGAAGGGTTGTGGCTGGTTCGACGCCGTTCGGGGCTTTCGGATCGAAGGTCCTATGTGTCCGAATATGTACACTATTCGTAACGGCTTGGTGCCGGGGAGTGAATCCTCGCCCCAATACCAGAGCTCGGCTTGACTGAGCCAGAGTGACGCAACTGTAATTTCACTCGTGTCGTCGGCCGCACGAGGCAACGGCAACCACGGGGACGCCAAGTAGGGGCAGAGGAGGCGCGCCACATGAGCGAGCTCTTTGAGCTGTTGATCGGTGACGGCATCGCGGAGGAGGAAGAGGAACTCGGCTGGCAGGAGCGCGCGTTGTGCGCCCAGACCGACCCCGAGTCCTTCTTCCCCGAGAAGGGCGGCTCCACGCGCGAGGCCAAGAAGGTCTGCCTCGCCTGCGAGGTCCGTTCGGAATGCCTGGAGTACGCCCTCGCCAATGACGAGCGGTTCGGCATCTGGGGCGGCCTCTCCGAGCGCGAGCGCCGCCGGCTCAAGAAGAGCGCGGTCTGACCGGGGCGGCCGCAGGCCCCCGCTGACCCTTCGACAACCACACGGCAGTACGGGCGCCTCACCGCGGCGGTGGGGCGCTTTCGTGTTCCCTGCCGGCTCTTCACCGGTCCCGCACCGGCACCGCGGACGAAGCCGCCATCCGGAGCCGTTAGTGTGGTGCGCCATCCGGTTGCCGTTCACCGGCTGTGTCCACCGAGAACTGGGGCCCGCGCACTCGATGACCGTCTACAGCCACCAGAGCGGCTTCACCGCTGCCAGGCCGCCCGCCTACCCGCGCCACCTGGTCACCGCGGTGATCGTCTCGCACGACGGGGCCCGCTGGCTGCCGCAGGCCCTCGCCGGCCTGCTCGGCCAGGACCGCCAGGTCCAGCGGGTGCTCGCGGTCGACACCGGTTCCACCGACAACTCTCCGCAACTGCTGGCGGACACCCTCGCCGACTGGCTGCCCGAGAGCGGCCCGCTGCTCCTCGGCCGCCGGGCGGGCTTCGGCACCGCCGTCGCCGAGGCCGTCTTCGGTAGCCCGCCGCTGCGCCCGGAGGACCTGCCCTACCGGCTCGACCCCTCCGGCTACGACCCGGTCACCGGCGGCTGGGACGACTTCGGCGACCCGCTCGCCCAGGAGGACGACCTCGGCCGCGGCGGCCCGCGCGAGACCCAGCCCGTCGAATGGCTCTGGCTGCTGCACGACGACTGCGAGCCGCAGACCGACGCGCTGCGCCGGCTGCTCCAGGTCGCCGACTCCACCCCCAGCGCCGCCGTGGTCGGCCCCAAGCTGCGCAGCTGGTACGACCGCCGCCAGCTGCTGGAGGTCGGCGTCACCATCGCCCGCTCCGGCCGCCGCTGGACCGGCCTCGACCGCCGCGAGCAGGACCAGGGCCAGCACGACCAGGTCCGCCCGGTGCTCGCCGTCTCCAGCGCCGGCATGCTGGTGCGCCGCGACGTCTTCGAGGAACTCGGCGGCTTCGACAAGGCGCTGCCGCTGATGCGCGACGACGCCGACTTCTGCTGGCGGGTCAACGCCGCCGGCCACCGCGTGGTGGTCGCCCCCGACGCCGTGCTGCGGCACGCCGAGGCGGCCAGCCGCGAGCGCCGCGCCGTCGACTGCGGCCCCGCCCACCCGCACCGGGTGGACAAGGCCGGCGCCGTCTACACCCTGCTCGCCAACTGCAAGGGCGCGCTCTTCCCCTACGTCCTGCTGCGGCTGGTGCTCGGCACCCTGCTGCGGGCCGTCACCAACCTGCTCGGCAAGGACCCGCGCCAGGCCTTCGACGAGCTCACCGGCCTCGGCCACGAACTCGTCCGCTTCCCCCGGCTGCTGGCCGCGCGCAAGCAGCGCGCCCGCACCCGGGCCGCCGACGCCCTGGACGACCGCACGCTCTTCCCGCCGCCCGGCGCCACCGCCCGGCTCGCCGTCGAGGGCGTGATCGGCTCCCTCGGCATAGGGGGAGGGGACGACACCGGCCGGCACGGCTCGGTCGAGGCCGGGCCGGGCGGCGAGGACGACGAGGACCTGGTCGTCGAGCAGTTCACGCTGATCAAGAAGCTGGCCCGGCGTCCGGCGCCGGTGCTGTTCGCGGCCCTGCTGGTGTTCGCCCTGATCGCCTGCCGCGGCCTGTTCGGCAGCGGCGAGCTGTTCGGCGGCGCCCTGCTGCCGGCCACCGACGGCGCCGGCGGCCTCTGGTCGATGTACGCGGACGCCTGGCACCCGATCGGCACCGGCTCCACCGCCGCCGCGCCGCCGTACCTCGGCGTGCTCGCGGTGCTGTCCTGGGTGCTGTTCGACCACGCCGACCTCGCGCTCACCCTGCTGGTCGTGCTCACCGTGCCGCTGTCCGCGGTCAGCGCCTACCTGGTGTCCCGGCCGCTGCTGGACTCCAAGCTGGTCCGGGCCTGGGCCAGCGCCGCCTACGCGCTGCTGCCCGCCGCGACCGGCGCGCTCGCCCAGGGCCGGATCGGCACCGCCGTCCTCGCCGTGCTGCTGCCGCCGCTGGCCCGCGCCGCCGCGATCGCGGCCGGTCTCGGCATCCGCGACGAGAGCGCCGCCAAGGGCGCCCGCCCGGGGTGGCGGCCGGTCTGGATGACCGTCCTGCTGCTCACCCTGGCCACCTCCTTCGTGCCGTTGACCTGGGCGCTCGCCCTGCCGCTGTGCCTGGCGACGCTGGTCGTCGCGGTGGTCCGCGGCGGCGCCTTCGGCTCGGGCGGCGCCGCGCTGCGCCTGCTCGGCCTGCGCGTCCTGGTGATCCTCGCGCTGCCCGTCCTGGTGCTGGCGCCGTGGTCGCTGACGGTGCTGACGCACCCGCAGTGGCTGCTGCTGGAGGCCGGCCTGCCCGGTCTGCACGGCACCGGTGCGAGCGCGGCCGGCCTGCTGCTGGTCAACCCCGGCGGCGCCGGGGTGCCGCCGGTCTGGCTGTCCGCCGGCGTGGTGCTCGCCGCGCTCGCCGCACTGCTGCGCGCCGACCGCCGCCGTGCGGTGCTGGCCGCCTGGGGTGCGGCCGGTGCGGGCCTGGTCTTCGCGGTCGCGGTGGCGGGCACCTCCGTCACCCCGGCCTCCGGCGGCCCGGCGGTGCCCGCCTGGGCCGGCCCGGCCTCGCTGATCGCCGGGATCGCCCTGCTGGCGGCCGCCGCGATCGGTGCCGACGGCGCCAACGCCCGCGTGGCCGGGATCGCCTTCGGCTGGCGCCAGCCGGTGGCCGCGCTGGTGGTGGCCGCCGCGGTGCTGGCCCCGCTGGGCACCGGCCTGTGGTGGGCGCTCACCGGCGCCGGCAAGCCGCTGCACCGGGCCCAGGCCGGCCAGGTGCCCGCGTTCATCGCGGAGGAGGCCGGCACCACCGACCGGTCCCGCACCCTGGTCGTCACCGGTGATCCGGGCGGCGGCGCGGTCCGCTACACCGTGGTCCGCGGCGCGGGCCTGACGCTCGGCCAGGCCGAGTCCACCGTCGACCCGTCGACCGGCACCCAGGACGGCCTGAACAAGATGGTCGGCAGCCTGCTGGCCGGTTCCGGCGCCGACCAGGCCGGTGCGCTCTCCGGCTACGGCATCGCCTACGTGCTGGTCCAGCAGTCGGTGATCGCCACCTACAAGGACGTCCTGGACACCACCCCCGGGCTGGTCAAGGCCAACCAGGACGGCGACTCCGCGCTCTGGCAGGTCACCGGCGCCCCCGCCGTCCGCGCGGTGATCACCGCCCCGGGCGCCGCCCCGGTGGTCGTCCCGGCCGGGGCCCGCGACCTCACCGCCACCGTCCCGGCCGGTCCGGACGGCCGGGTGCTGCGGCTCGCCGAGTCCGCCGCCCCCGAGTGGAAGGCCACCGTGGGCGGCACCGCGCTGGAGTCCGTCACGGTCGACGGCTGGGCGCAGGGCTTCAAGCTCCCGGCCGGCGGCGGCAAGCTGACCGTCACCCGGGAGGACGGCTTCGCGCACACCGGCTGGATCTGGGCCCAGGTGCTGCTCGGCCTGACCATCCTCGTGCTGGCCCTGCCCGGACGCCGCAGCCACAAGGACGACGACCTGCCCGAGGAGGTGGTGGCCGCCGCCGCGCTGGCCGCCGCGGCCCAGGCGCAGACGCCCGCCCCCGGCAGCCGCCGGGCCCGCCGGATGGCCGAGCGCGGCGAGGGCGGCGAGGACGGCGGGGTGTACGAGGGCCCGCCGGGCGCGATCCCGGCGCAGCCCGCCGGCGAGCCGGTGGCCGAGGCGGTCCAGGCGGCCGCCGCCGTCCAGGAGACCGAGCCGTACACCGACCCGTACCAGACGTACCAGCAGGCCGACCCGTACAGCTACGACCAGTACGCGGCCCAGCAGCCGGTGGCCGCGCCGTACGGCGGCCAGGGGTACGACGGCCAGGGCTACGAGGGCTACCAGCCGCAGGCGTACCCGCAGCAGGGCTACGAGCAGCAGCCGTACCCGCAGGAGCAGCAGTACGGCTACGAGCAGCAGCCCTACCAGCAGACGGAGCACCAGCAGCCGTGGGTGCCGGGGCAGCCGCAGGCCGAGCCCTACTACGACCCCAACGACCCGAACGACCCCAACGGCACGGGCCGGTACCCGCACCAGCACGGATCGGGGAGCTGACCCGCGATGAAGAAGCCCGCATTCAGGAAGAAGTCCGCGCCCGAGGCCGTCGAGCCGACGGAGTCCGCCGAGTCCGCCGAGGCGGGGCAGTCCGGGCCCGCCCCGGCCCAGGCGCCGGAGCCCGCGGCCTCCGCCCGGCCGGCCGGGCGGTCCGGGGGCACCAGGACCACGCAGTCCCTGCTGGCCGCGGCCGTCGTGCTCGCGGCGGTGTTCGGGATCGCCGAGACGCGCCCGCCGGCCACCCCCGCCAAGGCGGACGGCGGCGTCGCCCCGACCACCGCGCAGGTCGAGCGGACGGCGGCGGTCTGCCCGCAGCCGCTCCAGGGCCTGACCGGCTCGACCACGCTCACCGCCTACACCCCGCCCGGGACGGGCGGCGCCACCGGCGGGGCCGGCTGGCTCTCCGACGCCGCCGCGCCCGCGACCCCGCCGACCACCGCCCCCTCCGCCCCGGCCCCCAGCGCTCCCGCCGCGCCGTCCGGCTCGGCCGCCCCGGCCGCCCCGGACAAGGGCGCCGCGCCCGCCGACGCCCGGCTGACCCTGGCCAAGCCCGGCACCCCGGCCACCGGCCCGGCCGCCAACGGCGACACCGCGCCCGGCACCGGGGCCGTCGCCACCGGCGCCCTCGCCCCCGGCTTCACCGTCACCCAGACCACCGTGGTCACCGAGCAGCGCGGCCTCGGCCTGTCCGGCCTCACCTGCACCCCTGCCGGGACCAGCTTCTGGTTCGCCGGGGCCAGCACGGCCGGCGACCGGGTCGACTACGTCAGCCTGGTGAACACCGAGTCCTCCGCCGCCGTGGTCGACATCAAGCTGTACGGCGACAAGGGCCTGATCGAGAACGACGCCGCCAACGGCATCACCGTCGCCCCCGGCAGCTCCCAGTCCGTGCTGCTGCCGACGATCAGCAAGGGCGCGGTCAACGACCTCGCCGTGCACGTGGTCGCCCGCAGCGGACGGGTCGGCGCCGCGCTGCACGCCGCCGACGGTGCCAAGGGCGCCGACTGGATCCCGGCCTCGGCCGAGCCGGCGGCCACCCAGGTGCTGCCCGGCCTGCCCGCCGACACCTCCGCCGCCCACCTGGTGGTCTGGGCGCCGCCGGAGGACGACGCCGACCTGAAGATCCAGCTGTCCGGCAAGAACGGCTGGTTCACCCCGGCCGGCAACGAGTCCATCCACATCAAGGCGGGCATGGTGGCCGCCGTCGACCTCGGCAAGGTCACCCGCGACGAGGTCGCCGGGCTGCGGCTGTCGCCCACCGACGACAAGCACCCGACCCGGGTCGTGGCCGGCCTGCGGGTCGACCGGGCCGGGGGCGGCGGCAAGAGCGACGCGGCCTGGCTCACCGGCACGGGCCCGGTCGGTGCCCGCGCCACGGTCGCCGACAACCGGGCCGGCGCGTCCACGCTGTTCCTGACCTCCGCCGGCGACGCCGCCACCGTCCGGGTCACCGCCTCGGCCGGCAGCGGCGGCGGCACCCCGGTGAGCAAGGACGTCCAGTTGCCGGCCGGCGGCACGGTCGCCCTCCCGGCGCCCGAGCCCGGCGGGCTGAACGGCAGTTTCGCGCTCACCGTCGAGACCGTCTCCGGCGGCCCGGTGATGGCCGCCCGGATGCTCTCGCTGCCCGCCAAGGACGTGCCGATGTTCACCATCCAGGCGCTGCGCGACGACCACAGCACCGTCAGGGTCCCGCGGGCCGGCCAGGATCCGGGCGTCGTCCTGCGCTGACCAGTCGGACGGGGCGGTACCCGGCAGGCCCGGGTACCGCCCCGTCCGCGTGCTCAGTCCTCGTCGTAGCGCGGGTCGATGGCGTCCGGGGAGAGCCCCAGCAGCTCCGCCACCTGCTCGATCAGGATCTCGTGCACCAGCGCCGCGCGGTCCTCCCGGGTCTTCGCCCGGATCTCCACCGGCCGCCGGTACACCACGATCTGGCTCTTGCGCCCCTGCTTGCCCGGCAACACCCGCCCCAGCGGCACGCCGTCCTCGCCGTCGGCCGCGTCGGGCTCGTGCAGCGGCACCTCCTGGACGGCGAACTCCACTTCGATCAACTGCGGCCAGCGCCGTTCAAGACGCTCCACCGATTCGCGCACGTAGTCGTCGAACAGTTCGGAGCGGGTGAGCGAGATCGGCACCTGGGGCGGCGCCAGCGGGCCGCGCAGCCCCCTGCCGTGCCGGTCGCGATGCCGGGGACGGCGCGAGGGTCCCGTCGATGACTGCGGTGCAGAGCTGTCCATATCACTGCCGAGGGTAGTCCTTGGACGGTCGGAAGTGGACTACTCCGACGGGGAAACGCCCGAGGCGGCGGAGGCGCGGACCGGCGTGCGGACCGCGACACGGCACACCCGCCGGACAGGCGGTCTTCGCTCCCCGGCGAGGAGTGCGGTACCGTCCACCCTCGTGAGCTCTGTACGTCGTTGTTCGCGGACCGCGTGCGGCCGGCCGGCCGTCGCGACGCTGACGTACGTCTACGCGGACTCCACCGCCGTCCTGGGCCCGCTCGCCACCTACGCCGAGCCGCACTGCTACGACCTGTGCGCCGAGCACGCCGAGCGCCTCACCGCCCCGCGCGGCTGGGAGGTCGTCCGGCTGGCCGCCGAGGCCGGGCCGCTGCGCCGCAGCAGCGACGACCTGGAGGCCCTCGCCAACGCCGTCCGCGAGGCCGCCCGGCCGCAGACCCCCCGTCAGGGCCGCGGGTCCGAGGGCGAGTCCACCGAGGGCGGCCGCCGCGGCCACCTGCGCGTCCTGCGCTCGCCGGACAACTGACGCCGCACCGCCGACGCCCTACCCCGCCCGGGCCCGCACCGGGCGTTCGTCCGACTTGGGTACGCTGCCCGTCTACCGTCACCGCGACCGTCGACCGAACGGGCGGTGACCCCGACGTATCGTGACCGTGGGCGGCCAGCCGCCGATCACACGCACACCGACCAGTACAGAGACCAGGGTGGAGCCGCAGTGCGCGACCTCAAGCAGCTCGTGAAGGCCTACGACGTCCGAGGCGTCGTCCCGGACCAGTGGGACGAGCACCTGTCCCGGGCCTTCGGCGCCGCGTTCGTGCAGGTCACCGGCGCGTCCGCGATCGTCGTCGGCCACGACATGCGCCCCTCCTCCCCGTCGCTCACCCGGGCGTTCGCCGAGGGCGCCGCCGCCTACGGCGCCGACGTGGTCCAGATCGGCCTCTGCTCGACCGACCAGCTCTACTACGCCAGCGGCAAGCTCGACCTGCCCGGCGCGATGTTCACCGCCAGCCACAACCCGGCCCAGTACAACGGCATCAAGCTGTGCCGGGCCGGCGCCGCCCCGGTCGGCCAGGACACCGGCCTCGCCGAGATCCGCGAGCTGGTCGAGTCCTGGACGGGCGAGGACGACACCGTCACCGTCCCGGCGAAGGACGTCAAGCCGGGCGCGCTGTCCGAGCAGGACACCCTGCGCGGCTACGCCGACCACCTGCTGGGCCTGGTCGACCTCACCGCGATCCGCCCGCTCAAGGTCGTCGTGGACGCGGGCAACGGCATGGGCGGCCACACCGTGCCGACCGTCTTCGACGGCCTGCCGATCGAGCTCGTCCCGATGTACTTCGAGCTGGACGGGACCTTCCCCAACCACGAGGCCAACCCGCTCGACCCGAAGAACATCGTCGACCTCCAGGCCCGGGTCCGCGAGGTCGGCGCCGACCTCGGCCTGGCCTTCGACGGCGACGCCGACCGCTGCTTCGTCGTCGACGAGCGCGGCGAGCCGGTCTCCCCGTCCGCCATCACCGCCCTGGTCGCCGCCCGCGAGATCGCCCGCGCCCAGGCCGCCGGCGAGGCCGAGCCGACCGTCATCCACAACCTGATCACCTCCTGGACCGTCCCCGAGGTGGTCCGCGCGCTCGGCGCCAACCCGGTGCGCACCCGGGTCGGCCACTCCTTCATCAAGCAGGAGATGGCCGTCACCGACGCCGTCTTCGGCGGCGAGCACTCCGCGCACTACTACTTCCGCGACTTCTGGCGCGCCGACACCGGCATGCTGGCCGCGCTGCACGTGCTGGCCGCGCTCGGCGGGCAGCCCGGCACGCTGTCCGCGCTCACCGCCGAGTACGACCGCTACGCCGCCTCCGGCGAGATCAACAGCACCGTCGCCGACCAGGCCGCCAGCACCGCCGCCGTCCGTGCCGCCTACGCCGGCCTGGAGGGCACCACCGTCGACGAGCTGGACGGCCTCACCGTGGCCGGCCCGGACTGGTGGTTCAACCTGCGCGCCTCCAACACCGAGCCGCTGCTGCGCCTGAACGCCGAGGCCAAGGACCCGGCGAAGATGGCCGAGCTGCGCGACGGCGTGCTCGCCATCGTCCGCGCCTGACCGAGGCCCGCTGTGCCCCGGCCGGTAGGGTTGCCTATCGGCCGGGGCACCGCCGTGCCACCCCCCGACTTTTGGAGAGCCCCATGAAGCTCGAATCCTTCCTGCTGGAGATCCTGGTCTGCCCGCAGTGCCGGGCCGCGCTCACCGAGGGCGGCACCGAGGAGCAGCCCGAGCTGCTCTGCACCGGCGCGGACTGCGGCCTCGCCTACCCGGTCCGGGACGGCATTCCGGTCCTGCTGGTGGACGAGGCCCGCCGCCCGGCCTGATCCTTGGGGCGAAGCCCCCACCCCGTCAGCCCAGCGCGCACAGGACAGCAGCCGGAGGCCCGCCGCATGCTCGACGACACCCTGCTCGACGACCCGGCCGCCCTGCAGCGCGCCGACCGCGACCGCGCCCTGCTGGCCCTGGCCGGCGCCGGCGCGCGGGTCCGCACCGCGCTGCGGCTGGCCGACGCGGCCGGCCTGGACCGGCTGCGCCCGGACGGCCGCCCGCGCGCCGTCCTGGTCGCGGGCCACGGCAGCGCCCTGACGGCGGGCGAGATCCTGACCGCGCTGGCCGGCAACGCCGGCCTGATCACCACGCTGCCGCCGACCGAGGCGGTCGCCCCGCGCGCCGACCGGGCCGGCGCGCCGCCGGCCTTCACCGCCGGGCTCGGCTGGCAACTGCCCGGCTGGGCCGGCCCGCTGGACCTCCTGGTGGTCAGCTCCGCCGACGGCGGCGAACCGGGCCTGGTCAGCCTCGCCGAGCAGGCCTACGCGCGCGGCTGCGCGATCGCGGTCACCGCCCCGGTGGGCAGCCCGCTGGCCGAGGCCGCGTTGCAGGTGCGTGCACTGCCGCTGCCGTACGTGACCTCCGTGCTGCCCGAGGACGAGGCGCCCGCCCGCCCGGCCGCCGAGCCGGACCTCCCCGCCGAGGACCCGGCCGCGCTGTGGTCCCACCTCACCCCGCTGCTCGCGCTCGCCCAGAAGATCGGCATCACCCAGCTGCCGTACGACGCGCTGCCGGCCGTCGCCGACCTGCTGGACGCGACCGCCGTCCGCTGCCGCCCCGACGCCGCCGCGTACACCAACCCGGCCAAGGGCCTGGCCGCCCGGCTGGCCGGGACGGTCCCGCTGCTGTGGGCCGAGGGCCCGATCGCCGGGGCCGTCGCCACCCGCTTCGCCGCCCAGCTCGCCGAACGGGCCGGCCGCCCGGCGCTGGCCGGGCCGCTGCCTCAGGTGCTCACCGCCCACCGCGGCATGTTCACCGGACAGTTGGGCGCGGGCGCGGACCCGGACGACTTCTTCCGCGACCGGGTCGACGAGCCGGATCCGCTGCACCTCCAGGTCCTGCTGCTGCGGCACGTCCCGGGGGCGCCCGGCGGTCGGCCCGTGGCCCAGCCCGGCGGCGTGCCCGGTGTGCCCGACGAGGCGGACGGGCCGGTCGAGGTACCGGAGGACGACGCGGGCCCGCGCAGCTTCGGCGTCACCCGCGCGCACCGGCTGGCCGGCGCCCACGACGTCCGGCTGACCGAGTACGCGACCACCCGGCCGGACCCGCTGCACGCGCTCGCCGACCTGGTCGCGCTGACCGACTTCGCCGCCGTCTACCTCGGGCTCGCCGCCGCGCAGTCCTGAGTCGGCGTCGCACGGCCGGTACGGTAAGCGCTCGACGGAGCAGCGCGACCGGCCATTGCGGCGGAGGGACCCGGAGCATGAGTACAGAAGGCGGCACCAAGGCACTGGTCGCGGCACTGTCCGCGAACCTGGCGATCGCGGTGGCCAAGTTCACCGCCTTCGGCTTCACCGGCTCCTCGTCGATGCTGGCCGAGGGCGTGCACTCGGTCGCCGACTCGGGCAACCAGGTGCTGCTGCTGATCGGCGGCAAGCGGGCGCGCCGGGCGGCGGACGAGGAGCACCCGTTCGGGTACGGCCGCGAGCGCTACGTCTACGGCTTCCTGGTGGCGATCGTCCTCTTCAGCGTCGGCGGCCTGTTCGCGATCTACGAGGGCTGGCACAAGGTCAACCACCCGGAGAAGCTGGACTCCTGGGGCTGGGCGGTCGGCGTGCTGATCTTCGCCGTCGCGATGGAGGGCTGGTCCTTCCTCACCGCGATGCGCGAGTCGGCGAAGGCCAAGGGCGGTCAGGGCTGGGTGCAGTTCATCCGCACCGCCAAGGCCCCGGAGCTGCCGGTGGTGCTGCTGGAGGACGCCGGCGCGTTGATCGGCCTGGTGCTCGCGCTGCTCGGCGTCTCGCTCACCGTGATCACCGGCGACGGTGTCTGGGACGGCGTCGGCACCCTGGGCATCGGCGTCCTGCTGGTGCTGATCGCGGTGGTGCTCGCGCTGGAGACCAAATCGCTGCTGCTCGGCGAGTCCGCCGACCGGGATTCGGTGCGCCGGATCCGCGAGGCGCTGGTGGACGGCGAGGCCGTCACCGGCGTGATCCACATGCGCACCCTGCACCTGGGGCCGGAGGAACTGCTGGTCGCCGCCAAGATCGCCGTGAACGCGGAGGACAGCGCGGCCCGCGTCGCGCGGGCGATCGACGCGGCGGAGGAGCGGGTCCGGGCCGCCGTCCCGATCGCGCGGGCGATCTACCTGGAGCCCGACGTCTACAGCGCCGAGAAGGCCGCCGCGGGCGAGGACCCGGCGGCCACCCCCGGCGGGCCCGGGCCCGCCGCCCCGCACTGACCGGCGCCGGGCCGACCCTGGCCGGGCCGGCCGACCCTGGCCGGGGTCGGCTGGGATCCGCTTGAGGACCCGTCCGGTCCGAGGCCGAAATCGCTCATCGGCGGACGGCCGGTGGGGCCGCCGGTGTAGATTCGTCACCAGAGCCAGAACGTCGCTGCTGATGGCGGTTGATCGGCGGTCCGCCCCCGTGGGGTGTGCCCCGGTCGAGGGAGAGAGGTCCTCCGACGGTTTGTGCTGCGCAGCAGGGAACCGGTCCACCACCACGGATCCGGGCGCCCCGGCGTAGCCGTGCACCCGTACGGCCCCGCCCCCGCTGCGACCGCACACACAGGACCTTGGCCACGCCCACCCCATCAGCGAGGAGCAGACGCATGTCGACCGACACCACCGGTGACTTCAAGGTCGCCGACCTTTCCCTGGCGCCGTTCGGCCGCAAGGAGATCCAGCTGGCCGAGCACGAGATGCCCGGCCTGATGTCGATCCGCGCCGAGTACGCCGAGTCGAAGCCGCTGACCGGCGCCCGCATCACCGGCTCGCTGCACATGACCGTGCAGACCGCCGTCCTCATCGAGACCCTGACCGCCCTGGGCGCCGAGGTCCGCTGGTGCTCCTGCAACATCTTCTCCACCCAGGACCACGCGGCCGCCGCCATCGCGGTCGGCCCGGAGGGCACCCCGGAGAACCCGCAGGGCGTGCCGGTCTTCGCCTGGAAGGGCGAGACCCTGGACGAGTACTGGTGGTGCACCGAGCAGGCCCTGACCTGGCCGGGCGGCAAGACCCCGAACATGATCCTGGACGACGGCGGCGACGCCACCCTGCTGATCCACAAGGGCGTCGAGTTCGAGAAGGCCGGTGCCGCGCCGGACCCGTCCACCGCGGACAACGACGAGTTCCGGATCATCCTGGAGCTGCTCAACCGCACCCTCAAGGACTCCCCGAACAAGTGGACCGAGGTCGCCGCCACCATCAAGGGCGTGACCGAGGAGACCACCACCGGTGTCCACCGCCTGTACGAGATGCACCGTGACGGCCAGCTGCTGTTCCCGGCGATCAACGTCAACGACTCGGTCACCAAGTCGAAGTTCGACAACAAGTACGGCTGCCGCCACTCGCTCATCGACGGCATCAACCGCGCCACCGACGTCCTGATCGGCGGCAAGGTCGCCCTCGTCTGCGGCTACGGCGACGTCGGCAAGGGCTGCGCCGAGTCGCTGCGCGGCCAGGGCGCCCGCGTCATCGTCACCGAGATCGACCCGATCTGCGCGCTCCAGGCGGCGATGGACGGCTACCAGGTCGCCACCCTGGAGGACGTCGTCGAGACGGCCGACATCTTCATCACCACCACGGGCAACAAGGACATCATCATGGCCTCCCACATGGCCCGGATGAAGCACCAGGCCATCGTCGGCAACATCGGCCACTTCGACAACGAGATCGACATGGCCGGCCTGGCGCAGCTGCCCGGCGTGGTGAAGACCGAGGTCAAGCCGCAGGTCCACGAGTGGCGCAAGGCCGACGGCCGCACCATCATCGTCCTCTCCGAGGGCCGCCTGCTGAACCTGGGCAACGCGACCGGCCACCCGTCGTTCGTGATGTCCAACTCCTTCGCGAACCAGACGATCGCCCAGATCGAGCTGTTCACGAAGACCGAGCAGTACCCGATCGGCGTCTACGTGCTGCCCAAGCACCTGGACGAGAAGGTCGCCCGGCTGCACCTCGACGCGCTCGGCGTGAAGCTGACCACCCTGAGCCAGGACCAGGCCGACTACATCGGCGTCCCGGTCGAGGGCCCGTACAAGGCGGAGCAGTACCGCTACTGAT
This sequence comes from Kitasatospora sp. NPDC094016, assembly GCF_040304045.1. Taxonomy (NCBI): domain Bacteria; kingdom Bacillati; phylum Actinomycetota; class Actinomycetes; order Kitasatosporales; family Streptomycetaceae; genus Kitasatospora; species Kitasatospora sp. NPDC094016. The sequence goes on along the minus strand of NZ_JBEOUK010000062.1, from coordinate 3,575 downwards.
GCGGTGAGCCGTACGCCGGTGGCCGGCACCCCCGCACGGGGGTGCCGGCCACCGGCGCGTTCGGTCGGCCGTCGGCGGTTCAGGGCACGATGACGTCGGTGGTCCAGTCGGTGGCGCTCGTGCACGCCGTCCACCCCCCTGATGCGGGCACCCGTCCCGAACGTTGCACGCGAAGTGCACACGTAGGCTTTCGGGCATGCCCAACGGCCGGTACTCGCTCCATACAGCCATGACTCCTCTGGGTCACGACCGCGTGCTGCTCGGGGAGGAGCGCTTCAGCTGCGCCCCCGGGGCGGCCGGCTGGCGGTACGTCTCCAAGACCTACGCGCCGGACGGGCGGGTGATCGGCAGCGTCGACCTCACCCTGGACTCGCGGGCCCGCCCGCTGCGGATGGAGCTGCGGGCCGGCGGCTGGCAGGTGCGCGGCGGCGCGGTGGACGGCGTCGCCTGGGTCCGGACGGACGCGGCGGACCCGGGCGGCGAGCACAGCGTGGAGGGGCACGACCGGGCGCACGGGTTCACCGGTGGCTCGCCGGCCTTCCTGGTCGCCACCGCCCGGCTGCTGCGGCTGCGGGAGGGGGCGAGTGCGCGGGTGCGGCTGGTCGCGTTCACCGAACCGGTGCTGGCGCCGCGCACCTTCGACCAGGGGTGGCTGCTGGAGGGTGTCGACACGCACCAGACCGACTCCGGGCCGCTGCTGGTCGAGCGGTACCAGGTCGCGGACCTGGAGACCGGCGAGCAGCAGGTCGTGCACCTCGCGGGGGACGTGGTGCTGGCGGCCGACGGGATCGAACTGGAGGAGCTGGCGTCGCCGCCGAACGCCTGGCCGGCGCAGTTCGGGGAGTAGGCCCCGTGGAGCAGTGCGGTGAGCCTAGGCGGGCGGCGCGAAACCGGTGCCGGGGGCCGGTGTCGAGGACGGGGCCGGTGTCGGGGCCGGTGTGGGGGACGGCTGGTCGGCGGTGGGCGGGGCGGGCTTCTCGAAGGACGGGGCGGCCGGCCGGGGCGCGGGAGTCGGCTGCGCGGCGGGTGCGGGTGCGGGTGCCGCGGTCCGCTGCCACTGGGCCTGGGCCCGCGTCCACTCCCGGCGCTGGCGCTCGGTGAGTACCGCGCCCAGGTATGCCGCCGGGTGCAGCCCCTGCGCCACCGGGTGACCGGTCCGGGCGGCCAGGTCGCCGGCCAGCCGGGTGGACATCTGGAGTGCCACCGTCGGATCCAACTGGCCTATGCGACCCAGCAGTTGGCGGATAGCCAGCCAGAGCGGCTCCGGCACGGCGGACAGGTCCATCGCGACCAGCTCCCGGCCCATCGTCTGGAGCAGGTGCGGGTGCACGGGCGGCAGCGGTGGCGTCCCACCGCCCGGGGTGCGCTCGCGGACGACCACCGTCCCGGCGAAGATGTCGCCCAGCCGCTTGCCGTCCACGTTCACGGCCGAGGTGATCACCGCCGGCACGCCGGTCATGGCGACCAGTTCCATGAAGCCGACCAGCCCGCGCACCAGCGAGTGCCGGAACCGCACCGGGCCGCCGTCGGTGCGCACCACCCGCAGGCCGAGCGCGGCCTTGCCGAGCGAGCGTCCGTGGGTGAAGGTCTCGACCATCACCGGCACGGCCACCAGGAAGAGCACCAGCAGCCCGATCAGGGTGGCCGCCAGCGCCGCACCGTCCAGTCCGATCAGGGCGACGCTCAGGGTGAGCGAGACCAGGAACAGGGCGGCGAACTCCACGAGCAGGTCCAGCGTGATCGCCAGCGCCCGGCTGGGAAGCTTCGCCGTCTGCAGGTCGAGGACGACCGCCTCACCCGTCACCAGGTCGCTCAAGACACCTGTCCGTTCACGTTCGTGGAGCCGTACAGCTCACTCATGGAGGCCGCCGAGGGCGGCACGGACGAGGGGAGGGGCGCGATCCGGACCGGCCCCCACGACCTGCTCTCCGCAGTCTGATCCGCAGCCGCAAACATACGGCGCCCGGTGGCCGCACGGGAAGTGAGATCCCGGCGGCCGGGGTGCCCACCGCTGCTGGCATGCTGGGCCGCGCGTGTCCGTACGTACCCGCCCGTCCACCCGCCCGCGACCGGGCCCCTCGGGCCCACCGCCGACCATGGAGCCGCCGAATGGACCTGGACGTCTTCGTCGCCACCCACCAGGGGGAGTGGGCACGGCTGGACGCCCTCGCCCGACGGCGCCGGCTCAGCGGGGAGGAGGCCGACGAACTGGTCACCCTCTACCAGCGCGCCACCGGCCACCTGGCCAAGGTTCAGGCCGCCGCACCGGACCCGGCCCTGCTCAGCCGGCTGACCGGTCTGGTCTCGCGGGCCCGCAGCGCGGTGACCGGATCGCGCAGCAGCGGCTGGCACGACGTCGCCCGGTACTACACGGTGAGCTTCCCGGCCGCGCTCTACCGCGCGCGCCGCTGGTGGGTGCCGGTCGCGATCGTCTCGCTGCTGGCCACCGCGGTGCTCGCCTGGTGGATGGCCACCCACCCCGAGGTCCGCAACAGCCTGGTCGCCCCGGACCACCTGCGGGAGATGACCCGCCCCGGCGGGCAGTACGAGTCGTACTACTCGGACCGCCCGGCGAGTTCGTTCGCCGCGCAGGTCTGGACGAACAACGCGTGGATCGCCGTGCAGTGCCTGCTGTTCGGGATCGCGCTGGGTCTCCCGGTGCTCTGGGTGATGTGGACCAACGTGGTCAACCTCGGTGTCGGCGTCGGGCTGATGGCCTCCGCCGGGCGACTCGACGTCTTCCTCGGCCTGCTCATCCCGCACGGCCTGCTGGAGCTGACCGCGGTGTTCGTGGCCGGCGGCCTCGGTCTGCGCCTCGGCTGGACGGTCATCGACCCCGGCCCGCGCACCCGGGGAACGGCCCTGGCCGAACAGGGCCGCTCCATCATCGGCATGTCCATCGGCCTCGCGACGGTGCTGGCCGTTTCCGGTGTGCTCGAAGCGTTTGTCACCCCTTCCGGGCTGCCCACCTGGGCACGCATCTCGATCGGCGTGCTGGCCGAGACGGCATTCCTCCTCTACGCGCTGGTGTGGGGCCGAAAGGCCGCCGAGGCCGGCGAAGTCGGTGATCTGGACGCGGCCGATCGGGCGGATCTACAGCCCGTCGCGGCCTGAGGTGAGGTGATCCACATGCCTCTGACCTGGTACTCTTCTCGCATCCCGACCAAACCATTGACGTGGTGAGGGTGGGCTAGTAGGTTTGAACGGTTGGGACAGACTGGACAACGGTCAGTCCCGGGCGTTAGTGTCTACGACACCGCCAAATCGAGGTGAGCGCGTTTTATGAATGCGCATCCTTCGACGAAGCAAAATCCCGCGGACTGAGCACAACGAAGGCTTTGATAAGCTTCGGAGCGAAGTTCGAAGGAAATCCCCCCAGCGGGAATTCGGAGAAACGAAGCCGGTAAGAACGGCCGCGAGGATCTGATAAGCTGGAAACACGAAAGAACGAAGCGCCCGGAGGGCCCGCTGGAAGGCGGACCGAAGGAAGTGTCCGTTCCTTGAGAACTCAACAGCGTGCCAAAAGTCAACGCCAGATATGTTGACATCCCCGGCCTCGATCGTCTGATCGGGGT
>NZ_JBEOUK010000061.1:5610-44675 GCF_040304045.1 Kitasatospora sp. NPDC094016 | reverse complement strand
CTCAAACGCGCCCAGCACCGCAACTGGCCACCACCAATACCGGCAACCGTCACGATCACCCAGCCGGCAACAACCTAAAGTCACCGGCATTGGGGCTAGGCAGCGAAGCGGGCTGAGAGGTGGGGGAGGAGGGTGGGGAGGTCTTCGTCCTGCCAGGGTTCGCCGGTCGGGGGGCCGGAGGTGGTGTCGTTGGAGGGGAGGTCGGTGCCGGTGAGTCGGCGGTAGGCGCGGGTGGCCGCGTAGGCGAGGTCTTCGGCCTCCAGTTCCTCCTGGTCAGGGGTGAGGAGTTCGGCGAGGCTGTCCGGGTCGGCGAGGGCCTGTTCGAAGAGGTCGCGGCCGGCTCCTATCAGCCAGTCGCGGAAGTAGTCGAAGCCGTCGTCGCTGCAGCCGCCGTTGACGAGGTAGCCCGCGCCCCAGAGCAGCCAGGTGCGGGAGCGGGCCTTCTGCTGCGCGTAGTGCCGGTCGAAGTCGGCGATCTCATCGGGCGCCAGGCCGGCGAGGTGTTCGGTGAGCGCGTCGGCGTGTTCGCTCCCGTCGGCGGCGTCGGCGCGGGTGTCGTCGATGATCTGCCAGAAGGTGTCGAGGTCCATGCCCGTCACCCTGGCAGTCGGGGCCGACACTCTCTCGCGCAAACGGCAGAACGGTTTCAGCGGTTTCAGCGGGGTGTCTGAGTACGGAAGCTGTGGCCGAGTTCGGGGCCGAGTCCGTAGTAGTGGCGGAAGTTGTAGATCAGCGGGCTCCAGCGGGCCGGGTCGACGTGCTGGGAGCCGGGGACGACGATGCGCGGATCGGCATGGACCTTGAGCACGTGGGCTTCGACGATGAGGAACCCGCCGGAGGCGTCGGGCTGGATCCGGGCGGCACGGGCCTCCAGTTGCAGGGGGCATTCGGCGACTCGCGGCGGCCGGACGAGTTCGGAGGACTCGGGCCGCAGTCCCGCGGCCGCGAACTTGTCCCGCTCGAACCGGAAGGCGTCCCGCTTGTTCGCGGGTACGGGGGTGCGCCCGGTGAGCGGCGCGAGTCGTTCGACCGCCGGCCACTGGGTCGGCGCGGGCAGGTTGATCACCAGCTCGGGTCGGCTGCGGAGGTTGTGCGCGGTCTGCGCCTCGGCCCCCAGGCCGAGGACGATCACCTGGCCGAGGGCCCAGGCCGAGGACATCGGCGCGAGGTTGGCGGTGCCGTCCCCGTTCTCCGTGGAGAGCAGGACGACGGGTGTGCCGAAGTAGAGGATGCTCGGCGAGATGACCACGTGGTCCGCGTCCGCCGAGCCGTCAATGCGCGTGTCGGTCCGCGTGTCGGTCCACGCGTCGGTCCGTGTACTGCCGGGTGTCATGGTGTTCACGGAATCGACGGTAGGGCGGGGATCCTTCGGTGCGGACCGAAGGATCCCCGTCGACCAGTCGGACCATCACATGGCCGGGGCCGACGGCCGCGGGGCACCACGCGAGGAGGCGCGACGGGGCCAGGTGGCCGACGCCCAGCAGTCGCAAGCGATTCGGGTCCGGATGGCGGCCCGAGCCATGCCGTGCCATGCCACGTTACTCAAAGTGCTCCTCGCCGAAGTCAGCATCCGTAGACGGACATTCTGCGGATGCTCATCTCCGGAGGTACGGCAGGGCCGGTCCCCGCTGTACGGGTTGCGTCGAGGCAACCGTTCGGCCCTGGAAGCCGTCGTTTCACGGATGTCGGGGTACGACCGCCTCGTCTCAAGGACACCGGGAGCTGGTCTCGTTGCAGCGGAAGAGGCCGTACTGGCAGCCGTACTGGTGGCGGCTGATGTTCCGTTCGGACGTCGCACCGGAGTGGGTGGCGATGGATCGCGGACCGCTCTCCCAGGTCTCGAACCACGCGCTCAAGACGATGTCGATCGAGGCCTGGGCCGACGCCTTTCTGGCGGAGGCGCTCTACGAACTCGAAGACGTGCGCGGAGACCTGCGCGTCGAGTGCTACGAGGAGCCCGTCCTCACGGACGGCACTCCGCCGGTGTATTCGTGCCAGGGGCGGCTGCCGGGAAAGTGAGTCAGGGGCCGGTGAAGGTCACCTCGGGAAAGTCCCGGCTGGGGCCGTTGAGCAACGGCTCGCAGGTTCCGTTGAGTTGGCGTTCGAAGAAGGCGCCGACATAGCCGGTGGTGATCGCGATCGACCGGGGGGCGTTCGGAATGGGCAGCACGCCGCTCTCGTTGACCAGGTAGTCCAGGTCGGTGAAGGTGTAGTGGTCGGCGCCGGCGACGGCGAGCCGGCGCTTCCATCCGTCCAGGTTCGGCCAACTGCTCTTCCAGGACGGCACGATGTCCGGGCCGCTCGGGTCCGCCGCCGCGATCAGCAGGACCGGGCGGCCGCCGATGCCGGTCGCGGGAACCGGTGGGGTGATGGCGCCGTCGAGGTCGACACCGGCCAGCACGCGTCGGTCCGCGCCCATGGCGGCCAGGGTCGCATCGCCGCCGACGGAGTGTCCGGCCATGCCGATCCTCGCCGGATCGATGAGCGTGGAGTACCGCCACACCGGGCGCGGACCGGTGAGCTCGGTGAGCAGGAAGGAAACGTCCCGGGCGCGGCCTGCGGCGATCTGTTCCTGGGTGGCGGCGCCGGAGTTGTACTCGTCGCACGCCGTACAGGGCAGGATGCCGTCCGGAAAGCGGGTGGCCGCCGATTCGTGGGCGTGGTCGACGGTCGCCACCACGAATCCCCGGCTGCTCAGTTCCTCGGCCAGCGCGGTGAGGGTGTAGCGGGGCACCGTGAAACCGGGAGACAGGACGACGAGCGGGTAGTGGCCCCGCACCGGTGCCGCGTCGGCCCGGGCCCAGGTACGGGTGTCGGCGAGGCGGGCCGGTTCGAGGGCCCCCGACAGACCGGCATAGGTGATCAGCGCCGACGCTTCGGCGGTGCTCATGTACGCGGCAGGCGTGCCGCTGTTGGCGCGGGCAGGGTAGTAGAGGTCGACCATCAACTGTCGCGGTCCCGACTGCGGTGCCCACGGATCGGCACGCCGATCGTCGACGAGGTGCAGGGTGTCACGACCGACCGCGTACGGCCCGGTCGGCCTCGGCAACGACAACGCACTCGCCGTCCGGGCCTTCGGCGCACTGGACGCCGTCAGCGGTGCCGCGGTGGGTGCCGCGACAGCCGGGGCCGACACGCTCAGGGGGATGATCGCCATGGCGGTGGCACAGCTCACCGCGTATCTGGTTGCCCGCCGGGTTGTCTCCATGGCGGCGATTCTTCCGCTGGCGCGAAGGTGCGACATCCGGGTGGACCCCCGACAAGTCCCCCGATTTCTGCGTGGAACTTCCCTACGGGACGTCATGACAGCTCCTGTGAGCCGGAGTTGTCGAGGGCGACCCGATCGCTGCTGCGTGGACGGTGGCGGCCCGCGGTGAAGGGGTGTCCGATCGACGGCGGCGCGGCTGGGCCCTGTCCGGCCCTGGAGGGCTACGCGGTCAGAGACCCGCCTCCCAGAGCGCGCGCCGGACCGTGTGCAGGGCGGTGGCGGACTGTTCCCAGCCGTGCCACCAGAACAGGCCGCCGCCGTGACTCGCCTCGGCGGCGAGCGCCGTCAGGTGCGCCCACGGCCCGGCCGGGAGGCCGAACTGCGGGCGAGCGGCCAGGCGTTCGGCCGCTTCGGCGGCGACCGGCACCATGCCGACCACCGGCAGCGGCGGTCCGCCGGTCGCGTGGCCGGTGCCGGTCGCGTGGCCGGCGCCGGTGCCGGTGCCGGTGCCGGTGCCGGTGAGCATCGGGTGCAGGGTGATCGGGTCGAGCAGCAGGGTCAGTTCGGCGGACGGCAGCGGTGCCGGGCCGTCGCGCCAGGTGAGGCGCCTGCCGGTGAACTCCGCGTGGAGGATGGGCTGTTCGTCGAGGGCGATGCCGTCCTCGGCCACCCGCAGCTGCGCGCCGCGGCCACCCGGCAGCTGCACCCGGTAGCAGCCGTACAGATACGGTGGCACGGCCGATGCCGCCACGGCCTGGGCGTAGGGGACGGCGACGCCGTCCACCTCGAAGCCCGCCGGGCCGACCACGACGGCGGCCGCCGTGGGCACGCCGTCGACCGTGACGCGGACCCGCGGTGCCGGGCCGTCCCCGCCCGGCCCGACGGAGACGACCAGTTCGCGCCCGGCCTCGTCCGCCGCCCGGTAGTCGCCGACCAGGTCGGCGAGCGGCGGCACGTCCGGCAGGGCGTACTCGGCGAGCTGCACCGAGAACTCCGCCGACGCCACCCGCCCGGCGGGCCACACCGCGCCGACCAGCCGGCGCCGCCCGTCCCGGCCGACCTCGGTGCGCAGTTCGCCACCACAGTCGTTGCCGTCCTCGACCCGCCAGCGCAGCACGCCGTGGTCGTGGCGCGGGGCGGTGATCCGCCGGCCGTTGACGTGGATCCGGTGCCGGGGCGGGTCGGTGGCGCGGCCCAGGACGTAGACGTCGAGGTCGCCGTCCGGCGTGCCGTAGAGGCCCGTCCACGGGTACAGGGCCTCGGCCAGGACGGTGTCCAGGTCGCGACGGATACTGCTCCCGTCGACCCCGAGCCCGCCGCCCCCGAGCCCGCCGACCCCGAGCCCGCCGTCGCGCACCGACCGGAGCAGCGCGCGCGCCTCCGACTTGCGGGTGAGCAGGGTGCGCAGCCTCCTCGCCGCCTCCGGGGTCGGCCGCCGGTAGCGGCCCTTGGCGGCGGCCTGCATGGCCGCGTCCTCGCGGCGGGCCAGCAGGGCGCGTTCGGCGTCGGCGAGGTCCGGCGGCGCCCAGGACGCCACCGCCGCCTCGGGCTCCCGGACGAAGCGCTCGCGCAGGGCGCCGTCCTCCCCCAGGGCGAGGACGAAGCGGGCGGCGGGCGTGTCCTCCTGCCAGTGGTAGCCGCCGGGGACGTGGAAGTCCGTGAAGCCGTCGAGGGCGGCGAGTTCGCGCGGCCCGTACTCGTCGATGTTCCGGACCGGGCCGGTGGGCGGCCGCACGGTCTGGCCGGGCCGGATCAGGCCCAGCCGCTCCAGCATCCGCGGGTCGGCCGGGGCGGCGACAGCCGGCGGGAGGTACCAGGTGGAGGCGCTGGTGACGGTCCGCTGCACGGCCCGGTCCCGGAGCCCGGCGACGGTGTGCCGGTCGGTGACGGGGGCGGTGCCCCGGTAGCGGGCGCCGATGTAGTTGACCACGGGGTGGTCGGGGCCGTAGACCTCCTCCAACCGGTCGACCAGGACGGGCAGCCGGTGGTTGAAGAACCCGGTGCGCTGGTAGCCGAGTTCGCCGACCAGCCCGACCTGCCAGAGCACCAGGTGCAGGCCCGGGTCGATCCGCCGGCCGCGGATCAGCAGGTCCGAGGCCTCGAAGGTCTGCATGCCGGGGCTGCTCGGGTCCACGCCGAGGTCGGCGCACAGGACGTCCAGCGCGCTGATCCCCGGCCGCATCACGGCCGTGTGGCCCTCGCGGCGGGCGATCCGGACGGCGCGGTGGCTGGAGAGGACGAACACGCCCGGATGGCCGTAGAAGACCGCCGCCACCCGCCGTCCGGCCCGGACGAAGTGCAGGATCGCCTCGGACATCTGCACGTACGTCAGATAGCGGTCCTTGGCGTCGTCGTAGAGGACGCCGAGGTCGTAGGAGTCGGGCCGCCAGGCCTTGATCCGCACCACCGTCACCGGGTCGGCGACGCAGTGGAAGACGTGGTCCGCCTCGCGGAGCAGCCGCTCGTCGGCGCGGGTGAACCCGGCCGCCTCGATGCCGGAGCCGAGTACGGTCAACTCTCCCTTGGGCGTGGCTGGTTCGACGGTCCCGCCGTCCAGCTCGGGGCGGCCCGGACCGCGGGCGGCGGCGATGGACCGGGCCAGTTCCGCCCAGCGGTCCTCGTGCTCGCGGCGGGTCGGGAAGCGGTCGAAGGGGCGGCCGTACGGGCGGTCCGGGTCCATCGGGCGGCGTCGGTCGGTGTCGGCGGCGTCAGGCGATATCGACGGCGAAGTCCAGCTGGACGACCTGCGGCGGGGGGTCCATCAGGCCCGGGGCGTCCACCTCGAAGTCCATCTGGGTGATCTGCGGCGCGGGCTCCGTCAGGATCGGGCTGTCCAGGTCGGAGTCCGTCCGGCCGACCTGGCGGAAGGGCCGGTCGGCGGCGGTGTCGGCGTCCAGCGCGGTGTCGGCGTCCAGCGCGGTGTCGACGTCCAGCGCGAGGTCGGCGTCCACGTCGATGTCTACGACGTCGAAGGCCGGGCTGCTTGCGGTCACGGTAGGCACTCGACAGTCACTCGTCCCCTCGGAGCCACGGACCTTGGCGCTCTCATGCTACTGAACACCGGTTCGCGCCGACAGCCCCGCAGCGGAACACGGCCGGCTCACCCGACACGTCGACGCCGGATGCCGACAGTCCCCAGCTGTCCGGGTGCGCAGGACGCGCTTGCGGTCCCGGGCGAGTTCGGTGCCGGCGCCGGGGACGGAGAGGCGGCCTTCGGTGTCCTCGATCAGCCGGCGGCCGGGCTCGCGGGGCTCGGCGACCGACGAGCAGGGCCACCTACAGACGGAGCAGGAAGTCGGCGGGACCGACTTCCTGCTCCGCGACCATCAACCTTCACAAGGAGCTCGGGGTCAGGCCGCCCGGCCGGCGGCCTGCCGCTCCCGCCCGCCTACCAGGGCCAGATGGAGAGGCGGGCCGTGTTCGGGGCGACGTCACAGAAGTAGCTGACCGCCTCGCCCCGGGCCACGTAGGCCCGACCCGCGGCGTCGCACGCGGCGCCGCTCGGGTACATGCCGACATAGACGTATCCGGTCGTCACGCTCGTGGATGCCTGAGCAGCCGGGGCGGCCATCAGCCCGCCCGCAGCCAGCAGTCCAGCAAGGGCCATGGTGGAAACCGCTTTGCGCATTGCCATGCCGGTGCCTTCTTCCCTCCAAGAGGAGCGCCGGAGTCCGCCGCCCGGCGCTTCGCGGTGATCCTCCTCCACCTCCGAACCCAAAGCAATGGTCAAGACCAAATGGTCGAGACCAATTTGGCGACGCGTCAGAAGCGGCACGCGAGCGGTGTCCGGGCGAGGGAAATAAACCCGCTGGCGCACCCGGCCCGCCGACCTGCAAGCTGGCCCGATGCGCGTCAACGGCCCCCTCTGCACCCGCCAGTCACTCGCCGCCGAGCTGCTCGCCGCCGGGGTCGAACCCGGCGGCACGCTGCTCGTGCACTCCTCGCTGCGCTCCCTCGGCTGGGTCTCCGGCGGACCGGTCGCCGTCGTCCAGGCCCTGCTCGACGCCCTCGGACCGACCGGCACCCTCGCCGTCCCCACCCACACCGGGGACAACTCCGACCCCGCCGGCTGGTCCAACCCGCCGGTGCCGAAGGCCTGGTGGCCCGACATCCGGGCGTCCTGGCCCGCGTACGACCCGCAGGTGAGCCCGACCCTGGGAATGGGCGCCATCCCCGAGACCGTCCGGACCTGGCCCGGCGCCCGGCGCAGCGCCCACCCGCAGACCTCCTTCGCCGCCCTCGGCCCGGGCGCCGCCGAGACCACCGACGGACACGCCCTCGACTGCCTGCTCGGCGAATCCAGCCCGCTCGCCCGGCTGGAGGACCGCGACGCCCAGGTCCTGCTGCTGGGCGTCGACTTCGGCTCCTGCACCTGCTTCCACCTCGCCGAATACCGCGTCCCGGGCCCGAGCGAGGACATCTCCTTCGCCGCCCTCACCCCCGAGGGCCGGCAACGGCTCACCGTCCGCGACCGGGCCGTCTGCGCCGACGACTTCGCCGAACTCGGCACCGCCTTCGAGGCCGACCGCCCGAAGTCCGTCCGCCACGCCACGGTCGGCGCCGCCACCACCCGCCTCTTCCGCCTCCGCGACGCCGTCGCCTACGCGCAGCACTGGCTGCCCGAGCACCGGGCGTAGGACAGGACGTGTCCGATGTCAGGTCCGGGGCGTCTTCTCCCCGTGGACGGCGGTGTACTCGGCAGCCAGCCACGGCCCGAGGTCCTCGGTGAGCACCTTGAGGACGGCCGGGTCCGCCGTCGGCGTACGGGCCGCGGCCGCCGCCAGACGCATCTGCTCGGCGCGCTCCGGGTAGTAGCGGGCGAACGCGCCGGCGGACTCGGTGAGATCACTGGTCCAGCCACCCCACCGCGGCATCACCAGGGTGAAGCCCGTCCGCACGATCCGGCGGGCGACTGCGCGGCTGAGCGCCCGGCGCTCGGCGGGCGTACCGGCCGAGCCCGCCCGCTCGCGCCAGCGCGGGAGGGCAAGGGCGAGATCGCCGTTGGTCTCGCGGGCGAGCGTGGAGGTGGGGCGGTAGCGGGGCAGTCCGGCGGCGAGGTCGTCACCGAGCAAAGGCGTGCACAGGCAGGCCACGAACCAGCCCAGATCGTGACGTTCGAGCTCGCTCAGCAGCGTGTCGGCGCTGAACAGGAGGATTCCGACACCGTTGACCTGCGGGAAGGAAGCATCGAGCCGGGATTCGAGCGCATCGGCATCAGCCCGGTCGGCGGCGGAGGGCTCCTGCCTCAGGGCGAGCAGGAGATCGAGATCGGAGACCTCGGGGATCGCGGTGCCGCGCGGGATGCTGCCGTAGAGGTAGGCGCTGTGCAGCCGGGGGCGGTCGAAGACCTCGGCGATCAGCGTCCGGGCGGCGGCGACCACGGGTGCGAACGCCTGGGGCACCCGGGCCAATGAGCCCTCCCGTGCGATGAAGCCGTCGTCGTCCAGTCCCGCGGTGGTCATGGGCGTACTCTGCCGGTTCCCGCACCCCTCAGGCGAGCCGATTTCGGACGCCTGGCATGGCGAATCGCCAACTCTCCGGCGATGACCGGGCATCATTCCAGGCACGGACGCGAGGGGAACGGCGTTGAACCCGGGGAACACCTCGCGCCACCGTCGCCGCACTCCGACGAGCACGCTCCCCGCAACGACGAGCCGCAGGACGGGGAGCAGGGCCTCGCACCGCTCGGGCCCACGGAGGGGCGGCGCCCGTATGCGGCCTGCCCTCCGGAGGATGATCCCCATGCAGCCCGACCCTCAGCCCACCTCACAGCCCGCCCCGCAGCCCGCCCCGCAGGCCGTCAAGATCGGCCTCGGTCTGCCCCTCCAGGACCCCGTCCTGCTGTTCGAGTGGGCCCGGCGGGCCGACGCCGGCCAGTTCAGCACGCTGGGCCTGGCGGACCGGGTGGTGTTCGACAACCCCGAGCCGCTGGTGACGCTGGCCGCCCTGGCCGGCGCCACGTCCCGCGTCCGCCTGCAGACCGAGGTACTGCTCGCTCCGCACCACGTCCCCGCGCTGCTCGCCAAGCAGACCGCCACCCTGGACCTGCTCTCCGGCGGGCGGTTCACGCTCGGCCTCGGCGTCGGCGCCCGGGAGGACGACTTCCTGGCCGCCGGCGTCGACCCGCGCCGCCGGGGCCGGCTCCTGGACGAGCGGATGGCGGTGCTGCGCCGTCTCTGGGCCGGTGAGCCGTTCGGCGAGGGGGTCGGCCCGGTCGGGCCCGCGCCGGTGACGCCGGGCGGCCCCGAGGTGCTGTTCGGCGGCTTCGCCCCGGCCGCGCTGGACCGGGTCGGCCGGTTCGGGGACGGCTTCCTCGGCGCGGGGGTGCCGCCGGAGGCGATGGCCGGGCTGTTCCAGGACGTCGAGAAGTCCTGGCAGCGGCACGGCCGCGACGGCCGGCCCCGGCTGGTCGCCCAGGCGAACGCCGTCCTCGGCTCGGCGGAGACGGTCGAGCAGGCCCGGCGCAACATCCGCGCGTACTACGAGTCCAGCGGCCGCGCCGACCGGATGGAGGAGGGCCTGCTCACCACGCCGGAGGCGGTCCGGGCCGCCGTGGCCGGGTTCACGGCCATCGGCGCGGACGAGGTGATGCTGTACTGCTGGTCCCCCGAGGTGGACCAGGTGGACCGCTTCGCCGAACTGCTGTTCCGGTAGCGGTCGCAGAGCCGGGGGTCAGTGCGGGATGCCAGGGGTCAGCGCTGGATGCCGGGGTCGGTGCGGGATGCGGGAGATCAGTGCGGGATGCCCGCGATCAGCTCCTGTGCACCCTGCCGCTTGAGTGCCAGCGCCGTGGAGGTGCCGAGGTCCTCGGGGCTGAGCGCGCCGGCCCACTCGTGGGCGTCCAGCACCTGCTTGCCGTCCGGGCTGAAGACCCGGCCACGCATCGAGAGCCGACCGTCCGGTTCGGCCTTGGCGTAGCCGGCGATCGGGCTGTTGCAGTGGCCCTGGAGGACGTGCAGGAACATCCGCTCGGCCGCCGCCTCGCGCCAGGTGTCGCGGTGGCCGAGCGCGGCGACCGCGTCGACGGTGACGACGTCGTCCTCGCGGCACTGCAGGACGAGGATCCCGGCGCCGATCGGCGGGCACATCGCGTCGAGGTCCAGGATCTCGGTGATCCGCGCCTGCTCGCCGATCCGCTCCAGCCCGGAGACGGCGAGCAGCAGCGCGTCGGCCTCCCCGGCGGCCAGCTTGGCCAGCCGGCTGTTGGCGTTGCCGCGGATCGGCACGCACACCAGGTGGGGGTGGGAGGCGGCGAGTTGGGCGACCCGGCGGACGGAGGAGGTGCCGATCCGGGTGCCGGGCGGCAGTTCGGCGAGGGTCAGGCCGCCGGGGTGGACGAGGGCGTCGCGGATGTCGTCGCGGCGCAGGTAGGCGGCGAAGACGGTGCCGGCGGGCAGCGGGCGGTCGGCGGGCACGTCCTTGAGGCAGTGCACGGCGACGTCGGCCTCCCCGGCGAGCAGCGCGGCGTCGACCTCCTTGGTGAACGCGCCCTTCCCGCCCAGCCGGGCGAGGTCGCCCATCCAGCGGTCGCCGGAGGTGGTGACCGGCACCACCTCGGTGCGCAGGCCCGGGTGCAGGGCGGCGAGTTCGGCGCGGACCCGCTCGACCTGGGCGAGCGCCATGGGCGAGGAGCGGGAGACGATGCGGATCAGCTCAGCGGTGGCCATGGCGCGATGATAGGCGCTCGAACGCCGGGCCTTGACCCGGCGTCAGCCATGCGGACGAAGGTCCGTCGGACGGCACCCGGACGGCCGGGCGGCGGACCGTCCGACCATCCGGGTGCCGTCCGCGCGCCGCCCCCGCTCACTCGTTGTGCAGCACCTCGGCGATCGGCAGCCGGGCCGCCGAGCGGGCCGGGACGAGGGCGCCGAGGACGGCGATCGCGACGCCCGCCAGCGCGAGCCCGGCGAGCAGCGGGGCGCCCCAGACGTCGATCATGTGCTCCGGGAAGGCCAGGATCCGGACGTTCTCGGCGATCAGCCGGTGCACCACGATCCCGACCGGGATGCCGATGACGCCGCTGAGCGCGCCCTGCCAGGCCACCGAGGTGACCGTCATCGCGACGACCTGGCGGGGCGTCATGCCGATGGACTTCAGCATGCCGATGTCCCGGCGGCGCTCGCGGATGCTGAGCAGCAGGGTGTTGAAGACGCCGAGCGAGGCGACCACCGACAGCAGGACGGTGAAGACCGTGCTGAAGGTCCGGATCGCGACGACGGGCCCCGCCGAACTCGCGGCGACCACCGAGGGCGTCAGGCTCGGGTCGGCGTCCGTGACCGCCTTCCGGTAGGCCGCGGTGTCGGCGCCGTCGGCGAGCCGCACGTCGTACTCGACCGTGTGCGGGTCGGGGGTGAGCTCGGCCCGGGTGGTGTCGTTGGAGGTGATCGCGTTCGCGTTGCCCTGGATCTCCTCGCCGACGATGGTGACGGCCAGCTGTCGGCCCTCCAGGCTCAGGGTGATCCGGTCGCCGAGCCTGAGCCCGCGCTGGTCGAGGAAGGCCGGCCCGGCCTGGACCTCGCCCGGCCCGGTCGCCGGGCGGCCTTTGACCACCCGCAGCCACCTGGTGGCGGCGATGTCGTCGCCGCCGTAGAAGTCCATGAAGACGGGCTGGGTGTGGCCGACCACGCCCACCCGGACCAGCCCCCGGGTGACGACCTGCGCGGCTCCGGGGGTGGCGCGCAGCATCGCCTCGGTCTGGGCCGGGGTGAGCCGCGGCTCGGCCGGGTTGCTCTGGAAGTGGCCGGTCTGCACGTTGACGTGGGTCTTGTCGTCGGCCGGGGCCATGCTCCTGGCCAGGGTGCTGCTCAGGCCGGTGGTGACCGTCACGGTGACCACGCCGAGCACGATCGCCGCCATGGTCAGCGCCGTCCGGCCCGGGCGGGCGAAGGGCTGGCCGAGGCCGAGGCTGACGGCGCGCGGCAGCCGGGTGCCGCTCAGCCGGCGCTGGACCTTCAGCCCGCGCCCGGTGCGCGGCGCGCTGCCGGCCGAGATCGCCTGGGCGGCGGAGAGCCGGTGGGCGCGCGAGGCCGGGACGAACGCGGCGGCGACGACCAGCAGCGGGACGCCGGCCAGGGTGGCGGCGGGCAGCCAGCCGGACGGCTCGATCACGGCGGTGCCGGTCGAGATGCCGCTGAAGGCGGTCTCCAGGATCGGGTACGCCCCCGCCCAGCCGGCCGCCGTCCCGAGGACCGTGCCGACGACCGCGGGCACCGAGACCATGGTCAGGTAGACCGTGACCACCTGGCGCGGGGTGAAGCCGATCGACTTCAGTACGCCGATGTGCCGGTAGCCGGAGACCACCGCGCCGCTCACCACGTTGCCGACGATCAGCGCGGCGACGACCAGGCCGAGCACGCCGAAGACCGTCATCAGCGGGAGGTAGGCGTCGGCGCCGGCGGAGAAGGCCTGCTTGAGCACCAGGTACGACTGCGCGCTGGCGAGCGCGCCCTCGGGCAGGCCCTCGGTGGCCGCGCCGAGGGAGGCCGTCAGCTGTTGCTCGGTGTCCGCGTCGGCGAAGCGGTAGAGCATCTGGCGGCCGGTGGGGTGCAGGGCGGCCGCCTGCTCGGGGACGACCCAGCCGCCGGCGGACTGGCTCATGCTGCCGGCGAAGCCGACGATGGTGAGCTTCAGCCCGGTGGCGGTGGTGAGCGAGGTGCCGAGGAACCTCGCCGCGGCGCCGCCGCCCGGTTGCTGGACGACCACCTCGCCGGGCGCCGTGGCCCAGCGGCCGCCGAGCAGCCGCACCCGGTCCACCGGCCCGGCCGGATCGGCCCGGCCGACCAGGGTCAGCGGGCCCGGCGGGCGGCCGACCCAGTCGGTGGGGATCTCCACCACGGCCTGGTCGAACGGCCCGGCGGCGGCCTCGACGCCCGGCCGGTGGGCGGTGGCGGCCAGCTGCTCCGCCGAGGCCCTGGCCGGGTCGAAGGCCGCCACGACGTGGGCGCCGCGCTCGGCGGCGAAGGCGTCGTCGAAGGGGGCCCGGGCGGCGCTGATCACCGCGAGGGCGAGCAGCACGGTCGTGGTGGAGCAGAAGACGACCAGTCCGATCACGAAGGTCTGCACCCGGCGGCGCTTCACGGCCGCCCGGGACGCCCGCCACACGGCGCCGGTCATGCGGACGCCTCCAGGGCCCGCTCGCGCGCCACCCTGCCGTCCGCGACCTCGACCAGGCGGCTGGCGCAGCGGGTGGCCAGGTCGGGGTCGTGGGTGACGATCAGCAGGGTCTGGCCGATCTGGTTGAGGTCGATCAGCAGGTCCATCACCTGCTCGCCGGAGCGGCTGTCCAGGGCGCCGGTCGGTTCGTCCGCGAGCAGCAGCGCCGGGCGGTTCATCAGGGCCCGGGCCACCGCGACCCGCTGGCGCTCGCCGCCGCTGAGCGCGGCCGGGTAGGTGTCCCTGCGGTGTGCGACGCCGAGTTCGTCCAGCAGTTCCAGGGCGCGGCGGCGTGCCTGGCGGGCCGTGGTGCCGGTCAGCTGGGCGGCCAGGGCGACGTTGTCGAGGGCGGGCAGGTCGTCGATCAGGTTGAAGAACTGGAAGATCATGCCGATGTGGCGGCGGCGGAACAGGGCCAGCCCGGTCTCGTTCAGCCGCCCGAGGTCCTGGCCGTGCACCCGGACGGTGCCGGAGGTCGGCCGGTCCAGCCCGGCGACCATGTTCAGCAGGGTGGACTTGCCGCACCCGGAGGGGCCCATCACGGCGACCGCCTCGCCCGCCCGGATCCGCAGGTCGACGCCGTCGAGCGCCTTGGCGTCGCCGAACTCCTTGTGGACCCCGGACAGCTCGACGACGGTCTGCGCGTCGTCCGGCGGGGTGGTCCCGTCGTGGTCGTTGCTCATGGTGGACGACGGTAGGCGCGGGCCCCCGGGCCCGGCGTCCCACCCGGGGTGTAGCCGAGGCGGCCGTAGTACCCGGGATGTACGCGGGCGGCACTCCCGGATGATGTCGATCATGGTCTGGGCTGGGAAACTGGCGGCGTGTGGGGAACGGGGACGAACTGGGCCGCCGTAGCGGTGGCGAGTGCGGCGGTGGCGGGTACGGCGGTCGCGGCGGCCGGCTGGCTGGGCGTCGCGCTCGCCCGGGCGCGGCGGCTGCACCGGGCGGCCATCGGCGAGCGCGGCTGGCTGCTGGAACGGGAGCGGGAGAGCGCCGCCCGTACCGCCGTCGACGCCGAACGGGCGCGCATCGCGGCCGAGTTGCACGACATCGTCAGCCACAACGTGAGTCTGATGGTGGTGCAGGCCGGGGCCGCGCGCGAGGTGATCGCCACCCTGCCCGGGGAGGCGGCGGCGGCGATGGGCGCCGTCGAGGCCGCCGGGCGCGACGCGATGACGGAGCTGCGGCACCTGCTCGGGCTGCTCGCCCCGGCCGCCGACGGCACCGAGGAGGAGGCGGACGGTTTCGCGCCGCAGCCCAGCCTGAGCCGGCTCGGGCCGCTGATCGACCGGTTCGCCTTCGCCGGGCTGCCGGTGGAGGTGCGGATCTCGGGCGAGCCGAGACCACTGCCCGGCGGCGTCGACGTGACGGCGTACCGGATCATCCAGGAGGCGCTGACCAACGCGCTCAAACACGGGGACGGGGTGACGGCCGAGGTGACGGTGCGCTACGCGGACCACTACCTGCGGGTGGAAGTGCTCAACAGCGGGCCGAGCGTACTGGCGGGCGCCCCCGCCCAGCCCGTCCGCCCCGCCCAGCCCGCCCGGCCGGCCGACGGCGCCGGGCGCGGGCTGCTCGGCCTGCGCGAGCGCGTCGCCGTGTACGGCGGCGACCTCGACGCCCGGCGCCGGCTCGGCGGCGGCTACCGGGTCCGCGCCCGCATCCCGCTGGACCGGCCGTGACCGGGGCCGAGGTGCGACGGGAGCCGGCGCAGCGGCCGGAGCGGGAGCGCCGCCCCCGGGTGGTGATCGCCGACGACCAGGAACTCGTCCGCACCGGCTTCCGGATGATCCTCACCGCGCGCGGCATCGACGTGGTCGCCGAGGCCGCCGACGGCGCCGAGGCGGTGGCGGCCGCCGTCGCGCACCGGCCGGACGTCGCGCTGCTGGACATCCGGATGCCCGGCATGGACGGCCTGGAGGCCGCCCGCCGGATCCTCGCCCGGGCGCCCGGCTGCCGGGTGATCATGCTGACCACCTTCGACCTCGACCACTACGTCTACGCCGCCCTCGCCGCCGGGGCCAGCGGCTTCCTGCTCAAGGACGTCACCTCCGCCCATCTCGCCGCCGCCGTACGCCTGGTGGACACCGGGGACGCCCTGCTCGCCCCCTCGATCACCCGGCGGCTGGTCGAACGCTTCGCGGCCGGCGCCCCGCGCCCCGCCCCCGGCGCCGACGGCCCGCCGCTGCACCGCAACCTCGCCCCGCTCACCCCGCGCGAGGCGGAGGTGCTGGCGCTGCTCGGACGCGGGCTGTCCAACAGCGAGTTGGCGGCCGAACTGACGCTCAGCGAGTCGACGGTGAAGACACACGTCGCCCGGATCTTCGCCAAGCTCGACCTGCGCGA
Source organism: Kitasatospora sp. NPDC094016 (assembly GCF_040304045.1). Lineage (NCBI taxonomy): Bacteria > Bacillati > Actinomycetota > Actinomycetes > Kitasatosporales > Streptomycetaceae > Kitasatospora > Kitasatospora sp. NPDC094016. The sequence continues at coordinate 28,969 of NZ_JBEOUK010000061.1, read as the reverse complement.
CCGGGCCCAGGCGGTCGTCCTCGCGTACGAGACCGGGCTGGTCTCGCCGGGAGGCGGTGGCGACTGATGTCTAGTCAACTCCCCTAATTCGCATGACAATCATCTATCTAACTCGTTAGAGCTAACTCCCGGTCCGATTCACATTTTTGCCAGTTCATGGGGGAACATCTCTCTGTCCGCGCCCGAACGAGAAATGACCGTTCGGGCGGCATTTCCAAGACATCTGGACAGGCCCGTGACTACCTCCGCCCCCGTGTGGGACTGCCCCTTCAACCACACCGACGGCCTGGAGTTCGACCCGCTCCTCAAGCGGCTGCTCACCGAGGCCCCGATCGCCAGGATCCGACTGCCGCACGGCGAGGGCGAGGCCTGGCTCGCCACCCGCTACGAGGACGTCCGGATCGTCACCACCGACCGGCGGTTCAGCCGCGCCGCCGGCATCGGGCGCGACCTGCCCCGGATGACGCCCGCCCCGATCGCCCAGGCCGAGGCGATCAACCTGATGGACCCGCCGGGCCACAACCGGCTGCGCCGCCTCGTCGCCCAGGGCTTCACCAACCGCCAGGTCGAGCGGATGCGCCCCGCCACCCAGCGGATCGTCGACGGCTACCTCGACGAGATGGCCGAACACGGCTCCCCCGCCGACCTGGTGCACTTCCTCTCCAGCCGGCTCCCGCTCACCACCATCTGCGAACTGCTGGACATCCCCGAGCAGGACCGCGCCGAACTGCGCGGCCACGCCGTCGCCATGATGACGATGGGCCCCGGCAGCCGGGCCGGCCAGGAAGCCGCCAAGACCGCGCTGCGCGGCTACTTCACCGAGCTGACCGCCGCCCGCCGCGCCCACCCCGGCGAGGACCTGATCAGCTCCCTGGCCACCGCCCGCGACGGCGACGAACTGCTGGACGACCAGGAACTGGCCGTCATGGCGATGGTCCTGCTGGTCACCGGCCACGACACCAGCACCTACCAGCTCAGCAACATCACCTACACCCTGCTCACCCACCCCGAACAGCTCGCCAAGCTGCGCGCCCAGCCCGAACTGCTGCCGCGCGGTCTGGAGGAGCTGCTGCGCTTCATCCCGTTCCGCCAGGGCGTCGGCATCGCCCGGGTCGCCACCGAGGACGTCGAGCTGGGCGGTGTGCTGATCCGGGCCGGCGAGGCCGTCCACGTCTCCTACCTCGCCGCCAACCGCGACCCGGCGATGTACGAGCGCCCCGACGAACTCGACCTCGACCGCGGCGCCCCCACCCACATGGCCTTCGGCCACGGCCAGCACCACTGCCTCGGCGCGCACCTGGCCCGGATGGAGCTCCAGGTCGCCATCGGCACCCTGCTGCGGCGCTTCCCCGGCCTACGGCTCGCCGTCCCGCCGTCCGAACTCGACTGGCACACCGGGTCGATCTGGCGCTACCCCCGCACCCTGCCGCTCGCCTGGTGACCTCCTCCCCGCGCCGCCGGCTCCGCCACGGAGCACCGTGCGGCGCCCGTTCGACGCATCCGTAGGCCGCCTGCCCGGGCCGCTCGCCAGCCCGCCCGGCCAGGCCACCCAGGGGAGACCCACGCCATGGCAACACTGTGCCGTCCTGCCGTCGCCGTACCCGAGAACGTCATCACCCTCGACCAGACCCTCGACCTGGCCCGCAGCCTGCACGCCGGCCACCCGCAACTCGGCCTCGCCCTGCGGCTGATCGAGAACACCGGGGTGCGGACCAGGCACCTGGTCCAGCCGATCGAGCAGACCCTCACCCACCCGGGCTTCACCGCCCGCAACGCGGTCTACGAGCGGGAGGCCCGGCTCCGCGTCCCCGAGGTGGTCGAACGGGCGCTGAGGCACGCCGAGTTGGGTGCCCGGGACATCGACCTGATCATCTACGTGTCCTGCACCGGCTTCATGATGCCGTCGCTGACCGCCTGGCTGATCAACGCCCTGGGCTTCCGCTGCGACACCCGCCAGATGCCGATCGCCCAGCTCGGCTGCGCGGCCGGCGGCGCCGCCGTCAACCGCGCGCACGACTTCTGCCGCGCCTACCCGGGCGCCAACGTGCTGATCGTGTCCTGCGAGTTCTGCTCGCTCTGCTACCAGCCGACCGACCTCGGCGTCGGCTCGCTGCTCTCCAACGGCCTGTTCGGGGACGCCGTCGCCGCCGTGGTGATGCGCGGACACGGCGGCACCGGGGTGCACGTCGAGCGCAACGGCTCGCACCTCGTCCCGGACACCGAGAACTGGATCTCCTACGGGGTCAAGGACACCGGCTTCCACTTCCAGCTGGACAAGCGGGTGCCCGGCACCATGGAGATGCTCGCCCCGGCGCTGCGCGGCCTGGCCGTCGAACACGGCTGGGACGTCTCCGGGTTGGGCTTCTACATCGTGCACGCCGGCGGCCCGCGCATCCTCGACGACCTCTGCCACTTCCTCAACCTGGAGCCGGCCACCTTCCGGTACAGCCGCGCGACGCTGACCGAGCGCGGCAACATCGCCAGCGCCGTCGTCTTCGACGCACTCGCCCGGCTGTTCGCCGACGGCGGCGTGGCCGACGGCACCACCGGCCTGATCGCCGGTTTCGGGCCGGGCATCACTGCCGAGATCTCGCTGGGGAGTTGGGTCGGCGAGCCGGTCGAGGCCACCCGCCGCCGGCCGCGGGCCATCTCCACCTCGGACATCACGCTCGTCCATCCGAGCACCCCCCGGCGTTTCCCGGCCGGCACTACGATCACCGAATGACCGACACCACGCACCAGGCGGACACCGACGACAGATCCGCCGAACTCGCCACCCTCTTCCCCGCGTTGCACGCCCCGCAGTACTGGACCTGGGGCCGGTACGACGCGCTGTTCTCCACCGTTCTGCCGCCGGACGAGCTGGTGACCAACATCCACCTGGTGGGCTTCGCGGACGACAGGGTGGTCCTCTGCCGGGACGACCGGGACCACTGGTTCCTGCCCGGCGGCACCCGGGAGCGGGACGAGAGCATCGCCACCTGTCTGGCCCGCGAGCTGCGCGAGGAGGCCGGCGCCCGGCTGCTCGGCGAGCCGGACTGGCTCGGCGCGCACCGCTGCCGCACCGAGGACCCGACGCCGTACCGGCCGTGGCAGCCGCACCCGGAGAAGGCGTGGCTGTGGGGCTGGGCGGAGGTCGCGGTGGACTCGACGCCGACCAACCCGGCGGACGGCGAGCAGGTGGTCGAGGTGCGGGCGGTGTCGGCGGGCGAGGCGCAGCGGCTGCTGCTGGCCGGGCACGACGCCTGGTGGGGCGAGCTGATCGGGCTGGCCGTCGAGCTGCGACGGCGGGCCGGGCGGGGCTGATCCCCCGCCCCTCCGGGCCCTCGCTCCGAGATATTCCCGCTGGGCCGGAAGACCACTGGAACGGCCGAACAGCAGAGGGCATTGTCCGTTTTACGGTGATATGACTCGGCCATGGACACCAACATGCTGGCCGTGGACTACCCGGTGCTCAACATCTTCTGGACGATGCTGGAGCTGTTCCTCTGGATCCTCTGGTTCTTCCTGCTGTTCAAGATCGTCACGGACATCTTCCGCAGCCACGACCTGGGCGGCTGGGCCAAGGCCGGCTGGCTGCTCCTGGTGATCGTGCTGCCGCTGATCGGCGTGCTGGTCTACGTGATCGCCCGCGGGAAGTCGATGAGCGAGCGGGACGCCGCCCAGGTCCGGCAGAGCGAGGCCGCCGTCAAGGCCTACATCCGGGAGGCGGCCGGAACCGGCACACCCGGGGGCGGCGGCAGCCACGTCGACGACCTGGCGAGGCTGGCGGACCTGAAGGAGAAGGGCGCCATCTCCGAGGAGGAGTACCAGAAGGCCAAGGACAAGCTCCTGACCTGACCTGACCCGGCCCGACCCGCACGGCGGCCGGGGCCGGCGGACGCGCAGTCCACCGGCCCCGGCCGCGGCGGTCAGCCGCTCAGCACCTCAGCACCTCAGCACCTCAGCGCCGCCCGGAGCGGCGGTCACCCGAGGCGTCGCCGCCGGTCAGGCCGGCCCGGCGCAGCGCGTCCGCCATCGCGCTGTTCGCCAGCGGCGCGCCGCCACCCGAACCGCCGGAGCCGCCGCCCTGGCCGCGCCGGTCCTGGCCGCCGCCCCGGCGCTCCTGGCGCGGCGGGCGGGCCTGCCGGTCGCCGCGCTCGCCGCCCCGGCCACGGTCGCCGCCGCGCTCGCCCCGGTCGCCGCGGTCGCCACCCCGGTCGCGACCGACCTCGTCGTCCAGCCGCAGGGTCAGCCCGATGCGCTTGCGCGGCACGTCCACCGAGACGACCCGGACCTTCACGATGTCGCCCGGCTTGACCACCTCGCGCGGATCCTTGACGAAGGTCCTCGACAGCGCCGAGACGTGCACCAGCCCGTCCTGGTGGACGCCCACGTCGACGAAGGCACCGAACGCGGCCACATTGGTGACCACGCCCTCCAGCACCATCCCGGCCTCCAGGTCGCCGATCTTGTCGACGCCCTCCTTGAAGGTCGCGGTGCGGAACGCCGGGCGCGGGTCGCGGCCCGGCTTGTCCAGCTCGCCGAGGATGTCGGTGACGGTCGGGATGCCGAAGACCTCGTCGGCGAAGTCGCCCGGGCGCAGGGCCCGCAGCCGTTCGCCGTTGCCGATCAGCCCGCTCAGCTCCCCGCCGGTGGACGCCAGGATCCGGCGCACCACCGGGTACGCCTCGGGGTGCACGCTGGAGGCGTCCAGCGGGTCGTCGCCGTCGGGGATGCGCAGGAAGCCCGCGCACTGCTCGAAGGCCTTCGGGCCCAGCCGGGAGACGTCCTTGAGCTGCCGGCGGGTGCGGAACGGACCGTTGGCGTCACGGTGGGCCACGATGTTGTCGGCGAGCGTGCCGGTGATGCCGGAGACCCTGGTCAGCAGCGGCGCCGAGGCGGTGTTGACGTCCACGCCCACGGCGTTGACGCAGTCCTCGACCACCGCGTCCAGCGAACGGGAGAGCTTCACCTCGCTCAGGTCGTGCTGGTACTGGCCGACCCCGATCGACTTCGGGTCGATCTTGACCAGTTCGGCCAGCGGGTCCTGGAGACGGCGGGCGATCGACACCGCGCCGCGGATCGACACGTCCAGCTCCGGCAGCTCCTGCGAGGCGAAGGCGGAGGCCGAGTAGACCGAGGCGCCCGCCTCGCTGACCATCGCCTTGGTGAGCTTCAGCTCGGCGTGGCGCGTGAGCAGGTCCTCGGCGAGCTTGTCCGTCTCCCGGGAGGCGGTGCCGTTGCCGATCGCCACCAGGTCGACGTCGTGCTTCTTCGCCAGCGCGGCCAGGGTGGCGAGCGCGGCGTCCCACTTGTTGGCGGGCTGGTGCGGGTAGATCGTGTCGTACGCGACGACCTTGCCGGTGGCGTCCACCACCGCGACCTTCACCCCCGTCCGGAAGCCCGGGTCCAGGCCCATGGTGGCGCGGGTGCCGGCCGGCGCGGCCAGCAGCAGATCGCGCAGGTTGGCGGCGAACACCCGCACCGCCTCCTCCTCCGCCTCGGCCCGCAGCCGCGACCGCAGGTCGATGCCGAGCCGGACCAGGACGCGGGTGCGCCAGGCCCAACGGACGGTGTCGCCCAGCCACTTGTCGGCCGGGCGGCCGTGGTCGGCGATGCCGAAGCGGGCGGCGATCCGCCGCTCGTAGTCGTTCTCGCCGGGCAGATCGCCCTCCTCGCCGTCGTACGGCGAGAGGTCGAGGTCCAGCACCTCCTCCTTCTCGCCGCGCAGCATCGCCAGGATGCGGTGCGAGGGGAGCCTGGTGTACGGCTCTGCGAAGTCGAAGTAGTCGGCGAACTTGGCGCCGTCCTGCTCCTTGCCGTCACGCACGGTGGCCACCAGCCGGCCCCGGGTCCACATCCGCTCGCGCAGCGAACCCACCAGGTCGGCGTCCTCGCCGAAGCGCTCCACCAGGATCGCCCGGGCGCCCTCCAGCGCGGCGGCCGGCTCGGCGACGGACTCGTTCAGGAACCGGGCGGCCAGCGCCGCCGGATCCTGCGAGGGATCGGCGAGCAGCGTCTCGGCGAGCGGCTCCAGGCCCGCCTCGCGGGCGATCTGCGCCTTGGTGCGCCGCTTCGGCTTGAACGGCAGGTAGATGTCCTCCAGCCGGGCCTTGGAATCGGCGGCCAGCACCTGCGCGCGCAGCGCGTCGTCCAGCTTGCCCTGGGCCTCGATCGACTCCAGGACGGCCGACCTCCGCTCCTCCAGCTCCCGCAGGTAGCGCAGCCGCTCCTCCAGGGTGCGCAGCTGGGCGTCGTCCAGGGAGCCGGTGACCTCCTTGCGGTAGCGGGCCACGAAGGGCACGGTCGCGCCGCCGTCGAGCAGCTCGACCGCGGACTTCACCTGCCCGTCGCGAACGCCCAGTTCCTCGGCGATCTTGCGCTCGATCGCCTGCTGGGCCTGCCGGGCCACCTGTTCGACTGGCGTGGTCACGAAGCCGGTCACCTTCTCCTTCAGTGCTTTCGCCGTACGCCCTGCATTCTGGCAGGTACCGGGGACAGCTCCCGGCCGTACCCGGGGCGGCCGGGCGTGGCGCCCGCCGCCCGCGGCCCCAACCGGACTCAAGCAGTGCCCCGTTGCGCCTTCCTACGCTGACGCGCATGGACACCTCCCCCGCACTGGACGCCTCCCGCCCCCCGGACGCCGCCGCCCGGCTGGACGAACTCGCCGCCGCCAAGTACCTGCTGTTCACCACCCACCGCAAGAACGGCACCCCCGTACCCACCCCCGTCTGGGTGGCCCGCGACGGCGACGCGCTGGTCTTCACCACCGTCACCCGCACCGGCAAGGTCAAGCGGCTGCGCAACCGCTCCGACGTGCTGGTCGGGCCGAGCGACATCCGCGGCAACCTGCTCGGCGAGCAGGTCCCGGCCACCGCCGTCCTCGACCTCGGGCGCGCGCCCGCCTACCGGAAGCTGCTGCGGCGCAAGTACGGCCTGCTGTGCGCGATCGCGCTGACCGCGAACGTGCTGCGCTTCGGCAAGGGCGGGACGATCGGCGTGCGGGTCACGCTGAGCTGAGGCCGGCCGTACGCATTCCGGGAATCCGCTGAAGGGCACCGATCCGCGCTGTACGCTGCCGGGCATGTGCGCTGCCACCCGGATGCACCCCGACGGACTGGTCATCGACGCGGCCCTGGTGAGGCGGTTGATCTCCGCCCAGTTCCCGGACTGGGCCGGCCTGCCGGTCACGCCGGTCGCCTCCACCGGGACGGACAACGCGATGTTCCGCCTCGGGCCCGAACTCGCCGTCCGGCTCCCCCGGGTGGAATGGGCGGCCGGGGACGTCCGCCGCGAGAAGCAGTGGCTGCCCGCGCTGTCCCCCCGGCTGCCGCGGCCGATACCCGCCCCGCTCGCGGTCGGCCGGCCCGCCGCCGGCTACCCCTGGGAGTGGTCGGTGCTCCGCTGGTTCGAGGGCGCCAACCCGGTCGTCGGCGCCCTCGCCGCCCCCGCCGCGCTCGCCCGTGACCTCGCCGCCTTCGTCAACGCCCTGCGCGCCGTCAACCCGGCCGGCGGCCCGGCCGGCCACCGCAGCGTCCCGCTCGCCTCCCGCGACGGCGCCACCCGCGCGGCCATCGCCCAACTCGCCGGAGCGGTCGACACCCACGCCGCAACCGCCCTGTGGGACAAGGCGCTTCGCCTCTCCGAGTACGCCGGCCCGCCCTCCTGGATGCACGGCGACCTCACCCCCGGGAACCTCCTGCTCGACCGGTCCGGCCGGCTCGGCGCCGTCCTCGACTTCGGCCTGATGGGCGTCGGCGACCCCACCTCCGACCTGATCGTCGCCTGGAACCTGCTGCCCGCCTCGGCCCGCCCGGCCTTCCGCGCCGCCCTCGGCGCCGATGACGCCATGTGGGCCCGCGGCCGCGCCTGGGCCTTCTCCATCGCGCTGGTGACGATCCCCTACTACCGTCACACCAATCCGGGCCTCACCGCCAACGCCCGTCACGTCGTCCGCGAGGTGCTCGCCGACCGCAGCACCTGACCGGACACCGCCGCCGACCGGACACCGCCGCCTGACCAGCGGGGCGGCACTCCCGCCGCCGCCGTCGGGGGCGTGGCACCCCGGGACGGGGCCGCCGTAGATCAGCCGGAAGCCCTCGACGTTGGCCGGCGCCCAGCCGCGGAAGGCGTGCGCCCAGGCCTGGATCCCGGCCGCCGGATCCTCCACCGGGGCGGCGCGCCAGGCGGCCTCGTCGACGAGGTCGAGCTCCCCCGGTTCGTCCAGCGCCGCTTCACCATCGGCTACTGAGCGACGGGCGGGGCCAACCGGGCCCACGAGCGGCCCTCGGCGGGGTCACACCCCCAGGCGGCGCAGAGCCGCCGCACCAGCCGAAGACCCGGGCAGTCCGGCCCCGCGCGGCCGGACTGCCCGATCGCGGTGACCTCGATCCAGAGGCCGGCGGGGGCGGAGTACTCGAAGAGCACGTCGATGAGGTGGTGTGCGGGGGGAGTCCGGACCGCACTGGCGACCAGCTCGGTGACGATCAACTCGCCGTCGCCCGCGTAGTGTTCACCGTCCCTGAGGTCGGAGAGGAACCCCCGGAGCACCACCCGGGCGGCGGTCGGCGAGGAAGGGTGTCGCGGGAGCGTGCACAGCTGATCGGCGAGGGCTCTGTCAAGGGCTTCGGGCATAGCGGTGCCACCTTTGGATGCATTGAGGATTTCGCGCGCGGGCAGGCCGCTTCGTGCACTCACTAGTGCGATTGCGCGATCAGTTCCATGATTAAGCATCGGCGATCACCGTGCTGGTGACGAGTGATCAGCCGGTTCCAGGGAACGTCCTGACACAGGGGGGCCTGCGCCGTGACCCGCAAGAAGTTCACGAACCCAAACCTGCGATCGAGTGCGGGCGCCGTGTTCGGCGCGGTGCTGAAGCAACTGAGAGAGTCGAAGGGGATGTCACAGGGTCAGCTGGCGATCCTCATCCCGTGCAGCCGCCCGCACATCTCCCGCATCGAGGCCGGCACCCGCAACCCGCAGGAGGACTTCGTCCTCGCAGCGGACCGACTGCTGGAGACGGGCGGCCAGTTGATCGATCTCTGGAAGGAGATCGACTGGTACGCACGGGTGGAACACCCCGACTGGTTCCGACGCTACGCGGGCTACGAGAACAAGGCCTCGAAGATCGGCGAGTTCCAGGTCCTCCGCATCTCAGGTCTGCTGCAAACAGAGAGGTACGCCCGCGCGCTGTTCAGCGGAGGCACCGCAGCAGGCAACTCCGAGCTGATCGAGGAACTGGTCGCGTCACGACTCGCACGCCAGCGTCGTCTCTTCGAAGAGGACGGCCCGCTCCTCATGGTCGTCCACTGTGAAGCCGCGATCCGCACGATGGTCGGCGGCCCTGAGGTGATGTACGAGCAGCTCGGACACCTGCTGGAGATGAGCCAGCGCCCGAACATCGTCCACCAGATCGCGCCCTTCAGCCTTGGCGAGCGGTTCCCGTTCGGCACTTTCGTCGCCCTGGTGACCTCACCCGAGGGCAGGACTCGGCTCTACTCCGAAAGCCTGGATCAGGGTCACTTCATCGATGACCCGAGGGAAGTCCAGCGCAGGCAGCGGACCTATGATCTGCTGCAAGCGGAGGCGTTGTCTCCCCGCGACAGCGCAGATCTGACCCGCAGCGTGAGAGGAGGACTTCTCAGCATGATGCCCAGCAAGGCGACCGTCCCCTGGCACAAGTCCAGCTACAGCGACAACAACGGCGGCAACTGCGTCGAGGTGGCGACCACCCACCCCGGGCGGCTCGTCCGTGACTCGAAGGACCCCGAGGGCCCCGTCCTCGACTTCAGCCCCGTCGCCTGGCAGTCCTTCATCGACGCCGTCCGCACCGGCCGACTGCACTGACGGGGGCCGCCGCCGTCGGGGGCCGTTGCTATGGTTCTCCCCGCCACTACGGGTAGGGGGACGCCTTGGCACGCAGAAGCAGTGTGATCGACGTCAGAGTCAGCCGGCGGGTGCTGTGGGTGGGCGGCGACGCCTATCCGCTCCACAACATCGCCCGGGCCCGGCGGTTCCAGCTGCTGCCGCCCAAACGCGCGCGGGTGATCATCCGGTTCTCCCGGCAGGTGATCGGCCTGCTGGTGGCCGACGCCGTCCTCGGTTCGCTGCTCGGGCGCGGCGCGAACCAGGAGACGATCAAGGACGTGATCGGCCTCGTGGCGCTCGCGTTCTTCGCGGTCAGCCTCTACCAGCTGGTCAAGCGGCTGCAGATGCGTACGGTCTACCAGCTGGTCATCGAGACCTCCAGCTCCTCGAACACCGCGGTGGTCAGCCACGACGCCCAGCAGGTCGGCAACCTGATCCAGCTGATCATGGAAGCGATCGACAACCCGCTGGCCGAGTTCGCCCTCCAGGTGGAGAACATCCACATCGGCGACCAGATCAACCAGTACGGCGACCACAACACCGGAAAGAAGGTCAGCCTGTGAGCGGCGGCATCCACTTCGGGGACTCGGTCACCCAGCGCGGCGACCACAACATCGGCATCATCAAGCACCAGGGCCCGGCCGACCCGCAGGCCGCGATGCGCGAACTCATCGCCGCTGTACGCCAGTTGCGCGAGCAGGTGCCGGCCGAGGACCGCGAGGTGCTGGACGAGTCGCTGGCGGACCTCGGCGGCGGGCAGGCCACCCCGCCCGCCACGCTGCGCCGCGCCCTGCGCAACATCTCCGGCGTCGCCGCCCTCGCCGCCGCCGGCGCCCCCGTGGTGGAGTCGATCCGCCGCATCCTGGACTCGCTGAGCTCCTGAGCTCCCGAGCAGCAGACGGCGGGCAGCAGGCGACACCCCACCCGGGAGTAAATGTCATACCGGGTCAGGAATCTGTCCGGGTCAAGACCTGCTGCTAGCCTGACGCCATGAGCGGACTGCGGGAACGGAAGAAGGAACGGACGCGGCGGGCGATCTCCGAGGCCGCGATCGCACTCTTCCTGGAGCACGGCTTCGACCCCGTCTCGGTGGCGGACGTCGCGGCCGCCGCCGAGGTGTCGAAGCCGACGCTGTTCAGCTACTTCTCCACCAAGGAGGACCTGGTCGTCCACCGCTTCGCCGACCACCAGGACCAGGCCGCCGGCGTGGTCCGCGGCCGGGCGGCCGGCGAGACGGTGCTGGCCGCCCTGCACCGGGACTTCCTGGACGGGCTCGCCCGGCGCGATCCCATCACCGGACTCAACGACGACCCCCGGGTCCTGGCGTTCAGCGATCTGGTGTACTCCACGCCGAGCCTGAAGGCCCGGGGCGCCGAGTACCTCGCCCGCGCCGAGCAGTCCCTCGCCCGGGCGCTGCACGAGGCCCCCGACCTGGCCCCGCCCCGGCTCCTCACCGCCCCCCTCCTCGCCGCCCAGGTCACCGCCACCCAGCGGGTCCTCGCCGAACACAACTGGCACCGGATCCGGGACGACGGCCGGACCGCCGACGAACTCCGCTTCGAGGCCGCCACCAACGCCGACCGCGCCTTCGAACTCCTCACCGCCGGCTACGAAGGCGCCGCCGGACACCCGGGCCCCACCGGCCCCACGGACACCGCTGGTTAGAGTGCCGCGCATGACAACGCGTCAGTTCACCTTCGACCGGCTGCACAACTTCCGCGACCTGGGCGGCCACCCCGCCGCCGACGGCCGGTCCGTCCGCCGGGGCCTGCTCTACCGCTCCGACTCGCTCGGCAAGCTCACCTCGCCCGCCGACCTCGACCGGCTCCAGGCCCTCGGCGTGCGCACCGTGATCGACCTCCGCTACCCCTGGGAGATCGCCGCCAAGGGCCGGGTGCCCGACTACGAAGGGCTGGTCTACCACAACCTCTCGATCGAGCACCGCACCTACGACCAGGCCGAGATCGACCCGGACGTCGACCCCTGGCGGTACCTCGCCGACCGCTTCGCCGAGGTCACCGAGGACGGGGTGGAGGAGATCCGCGAGGCCCTGGAAGTGATCGCCGCCGCCGAGGAGCCCGTGGTCTTCCACTGCGCCTCCGGCAAGGACCGCACCGGGCTCATCGCCGCCCTCGTCCTCACCCTGCTCGGCGTCTGCGAGGACGACATCGCCGCCGACTTCGCCCTCACCGAGCTAGCCACGCCGCACCTCATCGCCGAATGGCACGCCGCCCACCCCGGCCGCACCCTCCGCTGGCCCGGCTACGGACGCGCCCCCGAGGCGGTCATCCGCCTCGCCCTCGCCGACCTCGCCGCCCGCCACGGCTCGGTCGAGGACTACGCCACCGGCGCCCTCGGCTTCTCCCCCGCCCGGATAGCCGCCCTCCGCTCCCGCCTGCTCACCGCCTGACCCCACCCGACGGACGGTCGACGGCACAGCTGTCAGCACCAGGCACCGGAAACACCGGGCCCGCCCGGCAGACACCTGCCGGCGCGGGCCCGGTCGTTGCGGCGGGCGGCCGCTAGCGGCGGCGCGGGCCGCCCGGACGGCCGCCGTTGCGCGGCTTGCGGGGGCCGCGCGCGCCGGTGGCGGCGGCCGCCGGGGCGGAGGCCGTGGCGGGCCAGTGGGCGGGCCGGGTGAGGCTGGCCGGCAGGCGGGTGGTGGCGTCGCCGCGGGCCGCGTTCAGCTGGGCCTGGGTGAGGAAGAGCGCCTCGGTGAGGTCGGCGCCGGAGAGGTCGGCGTCGCGCAGGTCCGCGCCGACGAGGTCGGCGAGGCGCAGGTCGGCGCCGGAGAGGTCGGCGGCGACGAGCAGGGCGCCGCGCAGGTTGGCCCCGCGCAGGTCGGCGCCGCGCAGACGGGCACCGAAGAGGTCGGCGCCGCGGTGTTCGCGGCGGCGGGGGACGGCGGCGCGGACGAGCTCGCTGGCGCGCAGCAGCAGGTCGCTGACGCGCTGCCGGTGGGCGGGGACGTCGACGGCGAGGATCTCCTCGGGGGTGCCGCCGGCGAGCCGGTCGGTCTCCTCCAGGGCCTGCCGCAGGTCGGCGTGGACCGGGCGGGCGGGGGCGTAGCCGAGCGCCTCGGTGAGGTACCAGAGCAGTTCGTGGAGCTGGCGCACCACCGGGAAGACGTCGTACATGGGCTTGGCGTCGGCCGGCGCCTCGCGCCAGCTGCGGCCGCCGAAGGTGACCTGGGAGACGCGCTGCCCGGCACCGAAGCAGTCGTAGACGGTGCAGCCCTGGAAGCCCCGGTCGCGGAGGCGTTCGTGGATGCCGCAGGTGAAGTCGGTCTGCAGGTTGCGGCACGCGCTGCCGGCGGCCTTGTCGACGGCGAAGTCCGTACCGGCGCCGAAGGGCAGGGCGACGCAGCAGAGGCCGAAGCAGCTGGTGCAGTCGGAGCGCAGCTCGGTCGGCTGAGCCGCCGTGGGGTGCTGCGGCGGCTCGGTCTCGCGCACGTCGCGTGGTCCTTCCAGCGTGGGCACCGGCCGTCCGGTGCGTCGGACCGCCAAGCCTACTGGGCACTGGCCACACCCACCCCACCCTCTGTAAGGTATCAATAGGCAGTTCACCTATTACGAGGTGCGCGCCCACGGCATACGGGGGTAGGAGTGCAGGACCCGAGCATCAACGAACTCGTCCGGATGTGGATCGCCGGCTGGAGCGTCTCGCGCGGCGCGGCCGAAGCGGTGGACGAGCCCTGGGGCTGGACGATCGACGTCGGCGTGGTCGGCCACGTCGCCCGGCACGTGCTGCCCGAGCCGGCCGAGCCCGACGTCCGCAAGATCGCCGAGGCGACCACCGCACCGGGCACCTGGCTGAAGCTGTTCACCGAGGACGCCGTCGCCCGGCCCTGGCTGGGCCCGCAGTGGCGGCTCGACCAGCCGGGGTATCTGATGACCGTCCCGCTGGGCGCCGAGCGGCCCGAGGTACCGGCCGGCTACACGGTGACCACCTGGACCCGGGGCGGGATCATCCGGACCCTGGTCCGCACCGGGGCCGGACACCTCGCCGCACGCGGCCAGGCGGGCCTGGCCGGCCCCGTGGCCGTCCCGGACCAGATCCTGACCGCGCCCGAGCACCGGCGCCGGGGCCTGGGCGCCCTGGTGATGCGGACCCTCCAGAACGCCGGGCACGAGGCGGGCGCCGACACCGCCGTCCTGGTCGGCACCCCGGACGGCCGGGCGCTCTACGCCTCGCTCGGCTGGACCACCCGCTCCCCGATGGCGAGCCTGGTCTACGAGCCCGCGGCCGAGTCTGCGGCCGAACCCGGAGCCGAGCCCGGAGCCGAGTCCGCGGCCGAACCCGGAGCCGAGTAGGGCAGCAGCTCGGCCCGCTTCGGCGGCCGGCCGTCACCGGAGGAGCGCCCGGTGAGCCGGCGGCCGATCCACGGCCCCAGGTGGCCGCCCAGCCAGCGGGCGTCGGCACGCAGCCGCTCGGCCCGGCCGGGCGGGGCGGCGGGCGGCAGCGGGGCGCGCCAGTCGAAGGCCGCGGGGCGGCCGAGCGCCTCCAACACCCCTTCCGCGACCCGGCGGTGGCCCTCGGGCGACAGGTGCAGGCGGTCCTCGCCCCAGAGCCGGCGGTCGTCGAAGCAGGGGGCGGCGAACAGGTCGACGACGGCGACGCCCTCGTCCTGGCCGAGCTCGTGCACGAAGGCCTTCATCCGCAGGATGGCCGGGAGCAGCCGGGCGCCGCCCGCCATCCTGCGGGTCGGGTCGGTGCTGGTGAACAGCACCACGGTGGCGCCGGTGGCGCGCAGCTCCTCGGCGCAGCGGCCGAGCAGCCGCTCGACCCGGGCGATGTCGCAGCCGGGGCGCAGCGCGTCGTTGAGGCCGCCGACGAGGGTCACCAGGTCGGCGCCCATCGCGGTGGCGGCGGGGAGCTGCTCGTCGTGGATCTGGCCGATGAGCTTGCCGCGGACGGCGAGGTTCGCGTAGCGGAACCCGCCGTCACCGCCGGCCTCGGCGGCGAGCGCGTCGGCGACCCGGTCGGCCCAGCCCCGGTAGTGGCCGTCGGGCAGCAGGTCGTCGCACATGCCCTCGGTGAAGGAGTCCCCGACGGCGACGTAACTGCGGTAGGTGGTGGGCACGGGCGGTCTCCGCTCTCCTCCGATGGCTCCGTGGCCCGACGATGCTACGCGCGGCCGGTCCGGGCACCGGCATCGGACCCCGGCACCGGCACCTGACCCGCGACGGGCGCCCCGTCGTCCGCCGCGACGGGGGTGAACCAGTGCTCGCGGACGGCGTCGGTGGGCCGCTGCTCGCCGAGGGCGGGCAGGCCCCACTCCCCCAGCGCCTCGATCACCGGGCGCAGTTCGCGGCCGCGTTCGGTGAGCTCGTAGACCGTGGCGTTGGCGGGCCGTTCGAGCCGGCGGCGCAGGGCCAGGCCGTCGCCCTCCAGCTGCTTGAGCCGGGCGGCGAGGATGTCGGTGGAGACGCCGGGCAGGTCGGCGTGCAGGTCGGTGTAGCGGCGCGGGCCGCCGAGGAGTTCACGGACGATCAGGAGGCTCCAGCGCTCCCCCACCGCGTCCAGGGCGCGGGCGACGGCGCAGTACTGGTCGTAGCTTCGGCGTGACATGTGGATCAGCATAGCCAAAAGGTTGGACTTTCCAAGTGCCAACTTGGTAGAACAAAGCATCAGCAACGATGCGGTGGTGACGGTCGGGAGGCCGCAGTGGAGTTTCGGCAGTCCAGCAAGCTGAACAACGTGTGCTACGAGATCCGCGGCCCGGTGGTCGACCAGGCCAACGCCCTGGAGGAGGCCGGGCACAGCGTGCTGCGGCTGAACACCGGCAACCCGGCCCCGTTCGGCTTCGAGGCGCCCGAGGAGATCATCCAGGACATCATCCGCAACCTGCCCAAGGCGCACGGCTACAGCGACTCGCGCGGCATCCTGCCCGCCCGCCGCGCGGTGGTGCAGTACTACCAGCAGCGCGGCGTGACCGGAGTCGGCGTCAACGACGTCTACCTCGGCAACGGCGCCTCCGAGCTGATCCAGATGGCCGTCACCGCGCTCGTCGACGACGGCGACGAGGTGCTCGTCCCGATGCCGGACTACCCGCTGTGGACGGCCGTGGTCCGGCTGGCCGGCGGCAAGGCCGTGCACTACCTGTGCGACGAGCAGGCCGACTGGTACCCGGACCTCGACGACATCGCCGCCAAGATCACCGCCCGCACCAAGGCCATCGTCGTCATCAACCCCAACAACCCCACCGGCGCGGTCTACCCGAAGGAACTGCTGGAGGGCATCCTCGACCTCGCCCGCCGCCACCAGCTGATGGTCCTGGCCGACGAGATCTACGACAAGATCCTCTACGACGACACCGAGCACCACTGCCTCGCAGCCCTCGCCGACGACGTCCTCACCCTCACCTTCAACGGCCTCTCCAAGGCCTACCGGGTGGCCGGCTTCCGCAGCGGCTGGCTGGTCGTCTCCGGGCCCAAGCAGCACGCCGCCGACTACCTGGAGGGCCTGACCATGCTCTCCGGCATGCGGCTGTGCCCCAACGTACCCGCCCAGTTCGCCGTCCAGGCCGCGCTCGGCGGCCACCAGTCCATCAACGACCTGGTGCTGCCCGGCGGCCGGCTCACCGAACAGCGCGACGTCGCCTTCAGGGCCCTCAACGAGATCCCCGGCGTCAGCTGCGTCAAGCCCAAGGGCGCCCTGTACGCCTTCGCCCGACTCGACCCGGCGGTGCACCGGATCGTCGACGACGAGCAGTTCGTGCTGGACCTGCTGCTCCGCGAGAAGATCCACGTCGTCCAGGGCACCGGCTTCAACTGGCCCCGCCCGGACCACTTCCGCTTCGTCACCCTGCCCCGCGCCGACGACCTGGAGACGGCCATCAACCGCATCGGCCGCTTCCTCGCGACGTACCGCCAGTCCTGACGCCCAGGTCCTGTCCGGCAGGATCGGCCGGACAGGACCTAGGGTTGCCGGTCATGACCGTCCTGCGTTCCGTCGCCCTGTTCGTCGTCGCCGCCCTCGCCGAGATCGGCGGCTGCTGGCTGATCTGGCAGAGCGTGCGCGAGCAGCGGCCGTGGTGGCTGGCCGGGCTGGGCGTGGTGGTGCTCGGCGGGTACGGCTTCGTCGCGGCGCTCCAGCCGGACAGCCACTTCGGCCGGGTGCTGGCCGCGTACGGCGGGGTGTTCGTCGCCGGGTCGCTGCTCTGGGGCGTGGTCGTGGACGGCTTCCGGCCGACCCGCTACGACGTGGTGGGCGCGCTGGTCTGCCTGGCCGGGGTCGCGGTGATCATGTACGGGCCCCGGCGCTGAGCGCACCGGGCCCTCCACGCACGGGGCCCCGGCGTCGAGGTGCGGACTCCTCGACGCCGGGGCCCGGCGAGCCGTTCGGGGACTACCAGCCCCAGCCGCCGCCCTGACCGTCGTCGTCGTGGTCCGAGTCCCAGCCCTCGCCGACCTTGCGCAGGATCGTGTAGTTGTCGATCTGCGTGCCGTCCTCGGCCAGCGCGGTCACCTTCATGGACGACTTCTGGCCCAGGTGGGCCGGGGTGACGTCGACCTTGATGAAGGAGTAGCCGGTGTAGCGCACCCGCGACCACTGGATGGTCTCGGGGACCTTCACCTTGCCCTTCCCCCAGTAGTAGGTCTTCACCTCGTCCTGGTGGTTCTCGTGCCCCTCGTAGGTGTCCGGCACGTCGAACTTGTACAGGCTGCGGCCGGCCGCACCCGCGGTCACGTAGACGACGCCGTCCTTCGCCGGCTCGATGGTGGCGCCGCTCGGCACCTGCTTCGAGACCTTGTTGCCGAGGATCGCGTCGGTGCGCTCGTAGATGTGGTTGTGGCCGTTGATGACCAGGTCCACCCGGAACTTCTCGAACAGCGGCACCCAGGCCTCGCGGACGCCGCCCTCGGAGGCGTGCGCGACGGTGGTGGAGAAGGCGCAGTGGTGGAAGAAGACCACGACGAAGTCGATCGTCTCGTCGTTGCGCAGGTCCTTGAGGGTGCGCTCCAGCCACTTGGTCTGCTTGTTCGCCGAGATGCCCAGGTTGGCCGGGATCTCGTAGGAGACGTCGTTGGCGTCGAGCGAGATGACGCCGACGTTCTTGTAGCGGAAGGTGTAGACGCCGGGGACCTTGCGCGGGTCCGGGCCGTTGTCCGGGAGGAAGAAGCGGGTGTTCTCGCCGCCGTACCCGTTGGGCGAGTACCAGGCCTCGATGTCGTGGTTGCCGTAGGCGACCATCCACGGCACGGTCGCCGCGACCGTCTCGGTCTGGACCAGGAAGTCGTCCCAGGTCCTGGCGTTGTACACGGACTTGTCGGGGTCCGTGCCGGAGCCCGCCGGGTCGGCGTAGCAGATGTCGCCGGCGTGCAGGTGGAAGGACGGCTTCTGGGCCAGGATGACGTGGTCGTTGCCGGCCGCGTGCGAGCTGACGCCCTGGTCGCCGAAGGCGGTGAAGGTGAACGGCTCGTAGACCTTGCCCCAGCGGTGGTCGCGGGAGGGCGCGGTGCGGAAGGTGTGCAGGGTGGAGATCTGCTGCTGCGAGGCCGGGTCGAAGCCCTCGTGGCCGACACCGTAGTAGTAGGTGGTGTCGGGGTGCAGGTCCTCCAGCGCCACGTGCAGGTAGTACTGGTCCACCGGCTGGCTGTTCGGGCTCAGCGCCGGGGTGTGCAGGGTGCGGACCTCGGCCTGGAGCTTGTGGCTGAGCTCCCACGGGGTCTTGCCGTAGCGCAGGAACGGCTTCTTGACCGGCGCCGGGACCTGCCAGGAGATGCGGAACTGGGTGTCGGGCTCGGGGCCGAACTGGAGGTGGCGCCCGATCGGCGCGACCAGCGAACCGTCGACGCCCGCCGTCGTGGCACCGGTCAGCAGCTGCGGGCTCGCCGGCGCGGCGAAGGCCGTTCCACTGCCCAGCGCGCCGCCGACGGCGACGGCACCGACGGTCACGGCGCCGGCGCGCAGCATCCGGCGGCGGGAGAAGCGGGCCCGCAGGTACTCGTGCTGCTCGGCCGTGCTCATGCGGTCGGCAAGCTTGGCCGGTACGCCCATGTGAGGGATATCCATGCGCGGGACTCTTCCAGCGACGCGTTGACCGCACACGGACGCGGGGTGAACGGGCCGCAGCGCGCCGCCCATTCGAACACCAATGTTCGACCATGATCAGGTAAAGAAACGCGCCCGCTCCGGACCGACCCCGGATCATGGCCCCCGCCGGCGGCGTGGCCTGAGCCACCGTCGGCGCCGCCGCGGACGGGGCGCGCTCAGCCGGAGGGCTCGTCCCAGGTGGAGGGGGACCGGTTGCCGGTGCCGTCGCAGGTGCGGCAGATCTCGTCCCGGTAGGCGTGCTTGGCGCCGGTCGCGTCCACCCGGTAGCGGACGTACACCCCGGTGCCGTCGCAGAGGAAGCAGTTGCCGCCCCCGCCGCCCACCTCGGTGGTCCCGGTGCCCTGACAGGTCCGGCAGCTGAGACCGGCGGTCCGGCCGGTGCCCGCGCAGATGCGGCAGACCGTCGTCATCGTCGTCCTCCCTGGGCGGAACCGCTGGCAGCCACCGGTCATGGTAGTGGGACCGCCGAGGGCGGCGTCCAGCGGATCCTGCTCGGCCGCCGGATCGGCCAACCCCGCTGCGTCCCAACCGTGATGAGGACGGATCGGCTCCACCGTCCGCTACTCCGCCAGGCCCTCGCGGACCCGGCGGGACACCGAGATCAGCTGGAGGTCGAGCAGCCCGGGCGGGTCGGCCAGCCCGGGCCCGCCCGCGTGCACCCAGGCGGCTATCTCGTCGATCATGTCGTCCGCCAGCACGAAGCCCAGCCAGACCGGACGCCCGCCCGCCGCCCGGCCCTCCCCGGAGGGGCCGACCACCACCACGTTGGACTGGGTGCACACGTCCAGGCACTTGACCGCGCGGACCCGGCCCGCCGTACCCACCGCCGCCCGCAGCCGCTCGTACTGCCCGGCGTGGTCGACCCCCGGGTGCTTGGCCTCGGTGCCGCAGCAGCAGCCCCGGCAGACGGTGACGGTCACCGGGGAGGCGGCCGCCTGCTTGCGGTCCCGGTCTCGGCGGCTCATCGGCTCTGGAACTCCTCCTGGTCACGGGGCACGCTGCACGCGCAGCCTACCTGGCATGCCAAGAGGCACCGCCGGGTGCCGGGGTTCGACGGCGGTCCGTAGGATGCCCCCATGGGACACGCGACCACCGAGAAAGCCGTACCGCGGATGCGTCTGGACGCCTCCAACGCGGCCAAGGTCGCGACCACCCTCCAGGCGCTGGCCACCCCCTCCCGGCTGCTGATCCTCGCCGAACTGCGCGAGGGCCCGCGCGCGGCCACCGAACTCGCCGAAGCCGTGGGCATGGAGCAGTCCGCCTGCTCCCACCAGCTGCGGCTGCTGCGCAACCTCGGCCTGGTCGTCGGCGAGCGCCGGGGCCGCTCGGTGGTCTACTCCCTGCACGACGACCACGTCGCCGCCCTCCTCGACCAGGCCGTGTACCACGTCGAGCACCTGAGGCTGGGCCTCACCGACGAGCGCTGAGGCCCTCACCCGCCCGCGCCCCCGTTCCCGTCCGCTACGCCGTGGCCTGCGCCGCCGCGCGGCCGGCGGTGCGGCCGGAGAAGAGGCAGCCGCCGAGGAAGGTGCCCTCCAGGGATCGGTAGCCGTGGACGCCTCCGCCGCCGAAACCGGCGGCCTCGCCGGCGGCGTAGACGCCCGGGAGGGGTTCGCCGTCGGGGCGCAGGACGCGCGAGGAGAGGTCGGTCTCCAGGCCGCCGAGGGACTTGCGGGTGAGGATGTTGAGCCGGACGGCGATCAGCGGGGCGGCGCCGGGGTCGAGGATGCGGTGCGGCGGGGCCACCCGGATCAGCTTGTCGCCGAGGTAGCGGCGGGCGCCGTGGACGGCGGTGACCTGGAGGTCCTTGGCGAAGGGGTTGGCGAACTGCCGGTCGCGTGCCTCGACGGTGCGGCGCAGTTCGGCGGGGTCGATCAGCGCCTCGCGGGTCCTGGCGTTCATGCCGCGGGCGAGGTCGGCGAGGTTGCTCGCGACGACGAAGTCGGGCCCGTGCCGCAGGTGGCTGCGGACCGGACCGGGGGCGCCGGGCAGGGCGCGGCCGAGGACGCCGCGCACGGACTTCCCGGTCAGGTCCGGGTTCTGCTCGGAGCCGGAGAGGGTGAACTCCTTCTCGATGATGCGCTGGTTGAGCACGAACCAGGTGTGCCCGTACCCGGTGGACATGATGTGGTCGAGCGTGCCGAGGGTGTCGAAGCCGGGGAAGAGCGGGACGGGCAGCCGGTTGCCGCGCGCGTCCAGCCAGAGCGAGGACGGGCCGGGCAGGATGCGGATGCCGTGCCGGGCCCAGATCGGGTCCCAGTTCTCGATGCCCTCGGTGTAGTGCCACATCCGGTCGCCGTTGATGAGGCTGGCACCGGCGTCGCCGGCGATGCCGAGCATCAGTCCGTCGACGTGGGAGGGGACGCCGGAGAGCAGTTTGGCGGGCGGGGTGCCGAGCCGGGCGGGCCAGGCCTTGCGGACGAGGTCGTGGTTGCCGCCGATGCCGCCGGAGGTCACGATCACGGCCTGGGCGCGCAGTTCGAACCGTCCGGCGGCCTCGCGCGAGCTGGCCTCGCCGCGGGCCGCCGAACTGGGCACCAGCACCTCGCCGGTGACGGTGTCGGTGACGCCCGCGGTGGCGGCCAGGCCGGTGACCCGGTGCCGGAAGCGCAGGTCGACCAGCCCGCGGGCGGCGGCGGAGCGGACCCGGCGGACGAAGGGCTCCAGCAGTCCGGGCCCGGTGCCCCAGGTGATGTGGAAGCGGGGCACCGAGTTGCCCGGGCCGTCGGCGAGGAGGCCGCCGCGCTCGGCCCAGCCGACGACGGGGAAGAACCGGACGCCCAGGCCGTGCAGCCAGGAGCGCTTCTCGCCGGCCGCGAAGTCGACGTAGGCCTCGGCCCAGCGGCGCGGCCAGGCGTCCTCGGGCCGGTCGAAGCCGGCGGTGCCGAACCAGTCCTGGCGGGCCAGGGCGTGCGAGTCGCGGATCCGCATCCGGCGCTGCTCGGGCGAGTCGACCAGGAAGAGGCCGCCGAAGGACCAGTGCGCCTGGCCGCCGAGCGAGGCCGCGGGCTCCTGGTCGAGCAGGATCACCTTCCGTCCGGCGTCGGCGAGTTCGGCGGTGGCGGCGAGTCCGGCGAGTCCTGCTCCGATGACGATGACGTCGGCGTCCAGGGCCATGCGCAGTCCTCCGTCGCGGCGGGCGGGACGGCGCGCGCGGGGTGGGCGCCGTCGCTGTGCGCCCGATACTGCGTCCTGCGGTGACGTCCGGTCAACCGGCCGGTAACAACCGACTGCGGCAATTCCGCTCCACACCGTTTCGGAAATGTCTTCGACACGCGGTGGAGCGAAATGCGAAATGCGATCTGACGGAATTTCGGAAATTTCCGCGCACGGCATGGACGTCCACGAAACCAACAAGTAACTTACCTGCGAGTAGCCGCGGCCCGGCACGACCCCCACCCGTCGTTTCTCTCCCCCCAGGAGGAACCGTGCTCCCCCCTGCCCGGAAACCCCGACACCTGCGCAGCTCCACCGCACTCGCCACCGTCGCACTGGGCGCCGCCCTCGCGCTCACCTCCACCAGCGCCCAGGCCGCCACCCCGGCGCCCAGGCACCTCGTGGCGCTCGGCGACTCCTACGCCGCCGGCGCGGGCGTGCCCGGCCAGTCGGCCGGCCTCTGCCTGCGCTCCGACCGCAACTACGGCCACCTGGTCGCCGCCGCCCTCAAGGCCGGCGCGTACACCGACGTCACCTGCGCCGCCGCCAAGGTCAAGGCCATGACGCAGCCGCAGTACGACGCCTTCATCCGGGTCAACGACCCGCAGCTGGACGCGGTGACCCCCGACACCGACCTGGTCACCCTCGGCATCGGCGGCAACGACCTCGCGGCCAGCGACCTCGGCCTCGGCGAACTCGTCGCCACCTGCATCGCCGGCGCGGTCGTCAACCCGCTCGGCACGCCCTGCAAGGACGTCTACCACCACGGCTACTGGGACTGGAGCAGCTGGTCCTGGCAGTACGGCAACGACGACCTCGCCGAGCGGATCACCGGCAGCATCGCGCCGCAGGTCGCCGACACGCTGCGGCGCATCCACGCCAAGGCGCCGCGGGCCCGGGTGCTGCTGGTCGGCTACCCGTCCGTGCTGCCCGCCGACGGCCGCTCGTGCATCCTGCGCCAGCCCGTCACCCCGGGCGACGTCGAGTACATGCACGGCGTGCTCGACAAGCTGAACGCCGCGCTCAGGAGCACCGCGGCGGCCGGCGGCGCGACGTACGTCGACACCGCCACGCCCACCGCCGGGCACGACGTGTGCTCGGACGACCGCTGGATCGAGGGCGCGCTGCCCGGCTCGCCCGCCGTGCCGTTCCACCCGAACGCCACCGGCGAGAAGGTGATGGCGGACGCGGTGCTCGCCGCGCTGCGGTAGGCCCCGGAAACCCCGAGGGGGCGGGGGGGCGGGGGGCGGGCGGGGCCCCCCCCGCGGTGTGCGGATCAGACCGGTTGTGCCGC
>NZ_JBEOUK010000061.1:0-5600 GCF_040304045.1 Kitasatospora sp. NPDC094016 | reverse complement strand
GCGACCGGAGTCCGGTCGCCGCCCCCTCGGGGTTTCCGCTATTCCGACTTGGCGGCCGCGGCGGCCAGGCCGGCCGACCACTTCTCCTCGACCTTGCCGAACTTCCAGTAGGCGATCGCCGCGACCCAGGTCAGCACGAACAGGCCGACGATCGCGTAGCCGACGAAGTTGAGGTCCAGCCCGCCGATCCAGGCGATCGGGCCGCTGGTGATGTCCAGCTTCTCGCCGAGCAGGCCGATCAGCTCGACCAGGCCGATCACCAGCGCGACCAGCACCGACAGGCCGGTGACGGTCAGGTTGTAGTAGATCTTGCGGACCGGCTTGGAGAAGGCCCACTCGTAGGCGAAGTTCATGAACGAGCCGTCGATGGTGTCCAGCAGGCTCATCCCGGCCGCGAACAGGATCGGCAGCGTGAGCAGCGCGTACCAGGGCAGCGAGAACGCGGCCGCGCCGCCGGCCAGCACCAGCAGCGACACCTCGGTCGCGGTGTCGAAGCCGAGGCCGAACAGCAGGCCCACCGGGTACATGTGCCAGGGCTTGGTGACGGCCCTGGTCACCCGGCCGAGGATGCGGTTCATCAGCCCGCGCCGCTCCAACTGGCGCTCCAGCTCGGCCTCGTCGTACTCGCCCACGCGCATCCGGCGGAACACCTTGAGGATGCCGTTGAAGGCGCCCAGGTTGATCAGGCCGAGGAGCAGCAGGAACGTCCCGGAGACGGTGGTGCCGATCAGACCGGTCATCGTGTGCAGGGTCGAGTCGTCCGCCTCCACCTGGTCGGCGAGCGAGCGGATGCCGAAGGCGAGCAGCGCGCAGAGGCCGAAGACGATCGAGGAGTGCCCGAGCGAGAACCAGAAGCCGACCGACAGGGGCCTCTTGCCCTGGCCCATCAGCTTGCGGGTGGTGTTGTCGATCGCCGCGATGTGGTCCGCGTCGAAGGCGTGCCGCATCCCGAGGGTGTAGGCGGTCAGGCCCATGCCCGCGCCGAACACCTGCCCGCCGACGTCGTAGTGCTCGGGCGCGACCAGCGCGAGCAGGGTGAACCAGCCGACGACGTGCAGCACGAGGATGAACCCGCCCATCCCGGCCAGGCGCATCCACTCCTCCCGGGTGAGGCGGTCCCGCCATCTGACGGGCGAGGCACCTGCGGCGGGGCTGGACATCCTGTGGTCCTTTCGGGTGATCCGGGCGAAGCTGGGCCATCTTTCCCCCCTCCGGGAAGCAGTTGCAAGTCATGTGCAAATGCCGGGCGACGGCGAACGGGGGCACGCGGGCGCGGACGAGGGGCGCGCGGCGACAGGCACACGCCCGCTCGCACCGGCCTCCACCCGGCCGCCCCACCCGGCCTCCCCACCCGGCACCCCGACCGGCGGGCCGCGACCACCTCGCAAGCTTCGTCAGGAAATCGGACGATTCCTCCCCTAGGGTCGAGATGCCGACGCCCGCGGCGCGCTCCCCGTACGCGCCGCGGGCCCTCCGGCGCTCACCGGCCCGGGATCCGATGGGAGCGGCCATGCCGTCCTACCCCTTCCGCACCACCCGCGAGGACTTCCGCATCCCGCTGCCCGACGGCACCCGGCTGGCCGCCCGGCTGTGGCGCCCGGTCAGCGACGAGCCCGTCCCCGCCCTGCTGGAGTACTCCGCCGGCCGGCTCACCGACCGCACCGCCGCCGAGGACGCCCGCCGCCACCCCTGGTACGCCGGCCACGGCTACGGCGCCGTCCGGGTCGACACCCGCGGCCACGGCAACTCCGACGGCCTGCCCGGCGAACCCGGCGGCGACCAGGAGCTCGACGACGGCGCCGCCGTCCTCGACTGGCTCGCCCGCCGCCCCTGGTGCAGCGGCCGGGTCGGCCTGCTCGGCGTCGGCGCCGCCGGCACCACCGCCCTGCTGCTCGCGGCCCGCGCCCCCGACACCGTCGGCGCCGTGGTCACCGTCTGCCCCGAAGGCGGCCACCGCCTCGGCGGCGCCCTGCTCGCCGCCGACCTGCACACCCGGCTCACCGCCCTGGTCGCCGACGCCGCCCTCCCGCCCGACCCCCGGCACGTCGGCGACGCCTGGCGCACCGACTGGCTGGCCCGCCTCGAATCCCTGGACCCGCCCGTCGACGCCTGGCTCGCCGCCGGCGAGACCACCGTCCCCGTACCCGCCCCCACCTTCGCCGTCGCCGGCTGGGGCGACCCGTCCTGCTCCTTCGTGCTGCGCCTGCTCGCCACCTCCCCCACCGCCCGCGCCCTGCTCGGCCCCTGGCCGCACGGCCTGCCCGAGGACACCCTCCCCGAGACCCTGCGCTGGTGGGACCACTGGCTGCGCGACCTCGACACCGGCGCCCTGGCGGAGCCCGCCCTGCGCAGCTGGATCGGCACCCGCTGGACCGGCGAGGAGACCTGGCCCTCCCCCGACGTCCGGGAGATCCACTACGGCCTCGACGGCCCGCTGCGCACCGCCGGCACCGCCTCCGACGACCGCCACGTCCGCGTCCGCTCCCCGCAGCACACCGGCCTCAACGCCGGCGCCTACGTCCCGCTCGGCCGCCCCGCCGACCAGCCGCCCGACCAGCGCGAGGAGGACGGCCGCTCGGTCTGCTTCGACTCCCAGCCGCTGCCCGAACCGGTCGAACTGCTCGGCATCCCGACCGTACGGCTGCGCCTGCGCGAGGGCGGCCCGCCCGCCCAGATCACCGCCCGGCTCTGCGCCGTCGGCCCGGACGGCACCTCCACGCTGCTCACCCGGGGCGTCCTGGTCGCCACCGGCCCCGACGCGGACGTCGAGCTCGCCGCCTGCGCCGGCACCCTCCCGGCCGGGCACCGGCTGCGGCTCGCCCTCTCCTCGGTCTACTGGCCGTGGGTGTGGCCCACCCCGGACGGCGCCGGCTACGCGCTCGACCCGTCCCGCTCCACCCTCACCCTGCCCACCCGGCACCTCGCCGCCGACGTCGGCGCCGCCCCCGTCGCCTTCGAGGCGCCCGCCCTGCCCGAGCCGCTCGACATCCACCGCACCGAGCCGCTGACCGCCCGGCCCGAGCACGTCACCGTGCACGACATCGGCCGCCGGGAATGGCGCGCCGAACTCTCCCCGGCCACCGACGGCAGCCGCACCCACCCCGACGGCCTGGTCCGCGACGAGCACACCGTCACCGCCTACCGGGTGCTCACCGGCGCCCCGCTCAACGCCCAGGCCCGCACCGACCACACCGTGCGCCTCGAACGCCCCGACATCGGCTGGGACGTCACCGTCCAGACCCGCACCCAACTGCGCTGCGACGCCGGGCACTTCCTCAGCGTCGTGCAGCTGCGCGCGCTGGAGGCCGGTTCGGTGGTGTTCGCCCGGGAATGGCAGCACCGCGTGCCGCGCTGGATTCCGCAAGGCGATTCCAAGTAATCCTTATGCCTTTGCTTTAAATTCCCGCATTGCTTTGTCAATGGCGACATGAAGACCCTCGGCCCGATCGGCGGCCCGAGCCGGGAGTCCACCGCCGAGCACTATCGCCTCCTCGACGAACTCGGCGACCGTCTCGGCGGCACCGAATCGCCCGAGTGCGGGCCGATCCGGCGCGATCCGCAGGACACGCCCCGGGTCAGAGCCGGTCGTAGATGGCGGCCAGCTGTCGGAGCACGTCGGTCGCGGCGTCCAGGGCGGGGGCGTCGTGGTGGGCGAGGGCGGTGTCGAGCGCCCGCGCCAGGGCGGCCTGGCGTTCGTCGTGGCGGTGGCGGCCCGCGTCGGTGAGGGCGACCAGGACGGACCGCTTGTCGCCCGGCGGGCGTTCCCGGGTGACGTAGCCGGCGGTGGCGAGGTTGTTGACCAGCTGGGTGGTGGCGGCGCTGGTGGTCTCGGTGGCGGCGGCGAGCTGGCCGATCGACAGCGGGCCCGTCTCGGCCAGGACGCGCAGGGCCCGGGCGTGGGTGAGGGAGAGCGCGCCGGGGGTGCGGGTGGCGCGGCCGCGCAGGCGGGAGTCGGCGGCGCTGAGGCTGTAGGCGGCGCGGGCGAGCCGGTCGAGGGCCTGCTCGCGGGTGGGGGTGGGTTGGGGCTGCGACATGGGGGCGGCCTCCGTGGCTCGCATCGATGGGCGGGTTGACAACAGAATATCCTAAGTACTTAATAAATAAGTACTTAGCAACTCGGCGGCGCCGCCACCGAACCCCCTACCGACACGGAGGACACCCGTCATGACCGTTCGTTCGACCGCACAGAACTGGGCCCTGGACATCGCCCTCGCCCAGGGCGGCTTCGACGCCCTGCACCCCCAGGCCAAGGGCACCCTGGAGCAGCTGGGCCACGACCACACCGACTTCGACAAGGTCTTCGACCTGGTGCAGAGCGGCGTGATGCTGCCCAAGGCCTGGGCCACCGTCGCCGGGCAGGCCGAGGAGCGCGCCGCCCACCACGAGCGGGGCGGCTTCGCCCGGACCGCCGCCGACCTCTACGTGCGCGCCTCGGTGATGTGGGGCCGCGCGCAGTACTCGATCTTCGACGCCACCGACCCGCGCAAGCTCGCCTTCCGCGAGCACGCCAACCACTGCGTGGAGCGCCTGGGCGCGCTGCGCGACAACCGGGTGCGCCGCGTCGTCCTCGACTTCGAGGGCAGGCAGATCTTCGCCCTGCTGCACCTGCCGGCCGGTGAGGTCCGCAATGCCCCCGCGGTGATCCTCGGCCCGGGGATGGACATGATCAAGGAGGACTACATCTACGCGGCGGAGCGGTACTACACCTCGCACGGCATCGTGGCCCTGTCCATCGAGGGTCCGGGCCAGGGCGAGAGCCGGGCCAACGGGCTGACCGTCGACCTCACCAACTACGAGCGCGCGATCAGCCGCTACATCGACCACCTGGCCTCGCTGCCCGAGGTCGACGCGGCCCGCATCGGCATGTTCGGCATCTCGATGAGCGGCTACTGGGGCTCGCGCGCCGCCGCCACCGACCGCCGCCTCGCCGCGCTGGCCGCCTTCGAGGCCGTCACCGGCGACTTCACCACCATCTTCGAGCGCGCCCAGCCGACCTTCAAGAACAACTACATGTACATGGCCGGCTACACCGACGAGGACGCCTTCGACACCGAGCTGGTCGCCCGGATGCCGCTGGGCGACCTGGTCCGGGAGATCACCTGCCCGGTCGTCTACGGCATCGGCGAGTTCGACGAACTCACCGTGCTGGAGCAGGCCCTGGCCAACTACGAGCACATCCGCGCGCCCAAGGAGATGCGCGTCTACGAGAACGAGTTCCACCCGCTGGGCGGCACCGCCGCCGAGGTCTTCCGCTTCGGCGCCGAATGGGTCGAACGCGCCCTGAACGGCGAGTTCGCCGAGCCCGGCCGCGACGTCCGGCACTACGTCCACAGCGACGGCCGCACCACCGACGGCACCGCCGACCCCACCTGGTGGCTCGGCACCACCCCGGCCGTGATCGCCGACGCCCGCCGGGCGTGACACCGGGCGGCCTCCGGCGCGCACGGTCCGGCCCCGGGGTGCGGGAGCCCCGGGGCCGGACGGCGTGCCGGTGGTGCGTCAGCTGGTCTGGATGGAGGTGTCGTCGATCACGAAGCTCGTCTGCAGCGAGGCGTCCTCGGTGCCGGTGAACTTCAGGGTGACCGTCTGGCCCGCGTAGG
>NZ_JBEOUK010000060.1:0-46280 GCF_040304045.1 Kitasatospora sp. NPDC094016 | reverse complement strand
CGGTCCGACAACCGCTCACTCGCAGGCGACTTGACCTGCCCCACTCTCGCCACACCACAACCAACGAGACAGGCACCCCAAAGTCACTGGCATTGGGCCTAGGACGCCAGCAGCGAGGTCAGCCGCCCGGCCAGCAGGTCCCAGCGCCAGGAGCGTTCCACCCAGCGCCGTCCGGCCTCGCCCATCCGCCGCCGCAGCTCCTCGTCGCCCAGCAGCCGGACGATCCGCTCGGCGGCCGCGGCGGCCGAGCCGCCCGGCACCACGTACCCGGTCTCGCCCTCCAGGACCGCGTCCGGCGCGCCGCCGGAGTCGCCCGCGACCACCGGCAGACCGGTCGCCGAGGCCTCCAGGTAGACGATGCCCAGGCCCTCGACGTCCAGCCCCCCGCGCCTGGTCCGGCAGGGCATCGCGAAGACGTCCCCGGCCCCGTAGTGGGCGGGCAGCTCCTCCCACGGCACCGCGCCGGTGAAGCGCACCGAGGCCCGGACCCCCGTGGCGTCGGCCAGCTTCTCCAGGTCCGCCCGGTACGGGCCGCCACCGACGATCAGCAGCACGGCGTCCGGCACGTCGGCGAGGATCTGCGGCATCGCCTCGATCAGCGTGTCCTGGCCCTTGCGCGGCACCAGCCGGGAGACGCAGACCACCACCGGCCGGTCCGCCAGCCCGAGCCGGCGACGCACCTCGGCGCCCCCCGAGCCCGGGTGGAAGGTCGTCTCGTCCACGCCCGGCGGCAGCTGCACCATCCGGGCCGCGGCCTGCGGCCCGACCGCGCCCGCGATCCGGGACCGGGTGTACTCCCCCAGGTAGGTCAGCACGTCGGTGCCCGCGCCGATCCGCCGCAGCAGCTGCCGGGCGGCCGGCAGCTGGGCCCAGGCCGCCTCGTGCCCGTGGGTCATGCCGAGCAGCCGCACCGCACCCGCCCGGCGCAGCGCGGGCGCCATCAGCCCGAGCGGGGCGGCGGCGCCGAACCAGACCGAGTCGCACTTCTCCGCCCGCAGGATCTCGGCGGCCCGCCGGGTGACCCGCGGTGTGGGAACCATCACCTTCGTCCGGTCCCGGATCACCGGGAACGGCTGCTCGGCGTCGAAGCGGGCCACCTCGCTGCCGTCCCGCCAGGTGGAGGCGTACACCACGATGCTCCCGGCGGGCTGACGTACAGCCATGTTGTGCACGAAGGCCTGGATGCCGCCGGGGCGGGGCGGGAAGTCGTTGGTGACGATCAAGGTTCGGTGCATTCAGGCCACGGCTCGCTTGTCGGGGGGTGCTCGGTGTACCGCTGGGTGATCCGTACGATAGGTCAACACCATGACCCGCCGGGAACGGATCCGCGCACGGCAACCGTTTCACCCCCGGGTCAGTCCTAGTACCTAGGCGGCCGGTGGCGGCCCGGCCAAGCGTGCCGCGCCCGCCCCTCCGACCGCCCGGGCGTCCGTCGCGCGGCGCCTCCGGTGGGACGTCCGAGACGAACGAGGGAGCGCAGTGGAGTTGGCCCCGGCCACCGAGTCCGGTACACCCAGCGGCGCCGCCGGCCCCGGCCCGACGCCGGCCGCCCGGCAGGAGCCGGCCCGTGCCCCCGGCCGCCCGTTCGGGGCGCTCGCCGCACTCGGTGCCACCTGGCTGGCCACCCGGACGGTGCTGGTGCTGCTGATGACCGGCGTGGTCAAGGGGCTCGGCGGGGACATCACCGCCGACGTCTGGATGATCTACCACGCCTGGTACGGCGTCCTGCAGACCGGCACCTTCCCGTTCGACGACGTGACCTGGCAGTACCCGCCCGGCGCGGCCCTGGTGATCCTGCTGCCGGGCCTGCTGCCCTGGTCCTACCTGGTCTCCTTCTGGGTGATCTGCGGGATCGCCGACGTCGCCGCCACCGCCCTGCTGGTCCGCACCGGACTGCGCCGGGGCCGGGCACTGACCGGCGCCTGGATGTGGGTGGTGGCCGTACCGCTGCTCGGCCCGATGGTCTACAACCGGCTGGACATCATCGTCACCGCGATCGCCCTGGCCGGCCTGCTGGCGCTGATCCGCCGCCCGGCGATCGGCGGGATGCTGCTCGGCCTGGGCGGGATCATCAAGATCTGGCCGCTGCTCGCCCTGATCGGCACCCCCTCCGGCCGCCGCACCCGCCGCGCCTGGACGCTGGCCGCGGCCACCGCCGTCTCGGTGGGCTTCCTGCTCGCGGCCGGGATGAACGGCGCCTTCGGCTTCCTCGCCTTCCAGAAGGAGCGCGGCATCGAGGTGGAGTCGCTCGGCGCGCTGCCGCTGCACTTCGCCCGGCTCGCGGACGCCTGGGACGGCAAGGTCACCATGAACTACGGCTCCCCGGAGATGCTCGGGCCGTGGGTCCCCGTGATCAGCAAGGTGATGATGGCCGGCACCGTGCTGGGCTTCGCCTGGCTGCTGCTCTGGCGCTTCACCGCCAAGCGCCGCAACGCGGCCACCATGTACGACGCGGCGCTGAGCGCGCTGCTGATCTTCACCGTCACCAGCCGGGTGATCAGCCCGCAGTACCTGGTCTGGCTGATCGGCGTCGCCGCGGTCTGCCTGACCGTGCGCGGCAGCAGCCAGCGGCCGGTGGCCCTGCTGATCCTGCTCGCCTGCCCGCTGACGCTGGCCGAGTTCCCGCTGATGTTCAGCCGGATCCTCGCCAGCGAGCCCTGGGGCGTCACCGTGCTCAGCCTGCGCAACCTGCTGCTGCTGGCCGCCACCGTGCTCTCCTGCGTCCGGCTCTGGCGCGCCACCCGCGGCCCGGCACAGCTCCCGGCGACGGTGGTGCTGGCCAAGCCCGAGCCGGTGCCCGCCGGCGCCTACCCGGTGCGCCCCGGCATCGCCTACGAGCAGGACCTGCTGGACGGCATCGACCGGCCCGGCACCCCGGTCAGGCAGCGGCCCGGTACCCCGGTCAGGCAGCGGCGCTGAACGCCGCGCGCGCCGTCAGGCCCGGTCCGGCCGATCTTGCCGGGCCCGCGACACCGGACACGCCCTAATCGCGCAGCGCGGCCACCTCGTCCAGCCAGAGCCGGGTGAACTCGGCCAGGCCGACGCCCGGTCCGGCCCGGAGCAGCCGGTCGAGCCGGCGGTCCCGGTCCTCCCCCTGCCCGTCGGCCGCGCCGACCGCCCGGTAGAACGCCACGAGCCGCTCGGGCCCGTAGCGCCGGGCGATCAGCTCGCAGGCGAGCCACGCCTGCTCGTACGCCTGGGCGATGCCGTCGGCCCCCGCGGTGAAGTCCCGGTCGGCGGGCAGCGTGCTGGGCAGCCGGCCGGCGGCGACGTCCCGGGCCAGCTCGGGGGCGATCTGCTGCGGGCGCCGGCCGGAGTCCCGGTAGGCGGTCCAGTCGGCGACGCCCTCGGAGAGCCAGAGCGGTGTCCAGGCCCGGGTATCGGCCCTGGTCGCGACGTGGGTGGCCTCGTGGGTGACGACCACCTGCCGACCGAAGTCGCTGAGCCGCCCGAACGTGTCGGGGTTGACCAGCACCCGGTCGGCGGGGGTGTGCCAGGGCGCGCCGGGGGCGGCCGAGGTGACCGCCGCCATGCCCGCCCAGCCCGCCGGGTCGACCTCCAGCAGCCGGGCGAACTGCTCGGCGGTGGCGGGCACTTCGAGCAGTAGGCGGCCCGCCCAGCCGGTGCCCCAGACCTCGCTCACGGCGGGCGCGGCCCGGTCGGCCACCGCGACCAGACCGGCCGGGTCGGGCCCGTCGGCCAGACCGAGCACCAGGCAGTGCGCGCCCGCCGCGGACCGGGCGGTGCCGAGGTCCCAGAGCGCCGGGGGCCCGCTCGCGCTCTCCTCCCGGTCGACCCGCCAGCCGCCGCCGGCCAGGACCAGGTCGATCCGGCGCGGGTACACCACCGGGTAGTCGTCGTACCCGGTGATCCGGACCGCCAGGTCGGCGGCGGCCGTGAGCCGCTCCGGTCCGGCGTCCGCGCCGAGCACCAGGTTGCGGTAGCCGGCCTCGATCGCCGCCGGTCCGGACCAGGAGGGCAGCGCCCGGGCCCGCGCGTCCAGCAGCGCGGCCACCTCGGCCCGCCGCTCCGACGCCCGCCGCTCCGACGCCCGCCCGGCCGCGGAGGGGGCCGGGGCCGCCGGCGGCAGCGACAGCTGGGCCAGCCCGCCGGCCGCGAGCAGCAGCGCACCGCGCCGGGACAGCGTCCGGCGGGCGCCGTCTATCGGGTGGGGGGCGTCGGGGTCGGACGGTGCCGGGCTCAGAGCCGGACCACCCCCGCGACCGGCATCGCGTTGACGCTCTCGTAGCGGACCCTGGCGCCCGGGTAGGGGGCGTGCACGATCACCCCGCCGCCGGCGTACATCCCGACGTGGTGCATGTCCCGGTAGAAGATCACCAGGTCTCCCGGCCGCGCTTCGGAGAGGCTGACCCGCTGCCCGGCGTACGCCTGGGCCTGCGAGGTGCGCGGCAGGGTCACTCCGGCCTGCCGCCAGCTGTAGTACATCAGACCGGAGCAGTCGAAGGCTCGGGGCCCGGTGGATCCGTAGAGGTAGGGCGAGCCGATCATCCGCACCGCGGCGGCCAGCGCGGCCGCCCCGCGCTCGGAGGCGGGCGGGGCCGTGCCGAGGTCCAGCCGGTCGGTGCCCCGGGTGGCCCGCTGTTCGGCCTCCCGGGCGTCCTGGGCGGCCATCCGGGCCCGCTCGGCGACGCCCAGGCTGTTGAGCAGCCGCTGGGCCTTGGTGAGCCGCTGCTGGATCTGCTGCTTGCTGTCGGCGAGCGAGCGGCGGGCCTGGTCGAGTTCGGCGAGCTTGCCGGCGGTCTCGGTGCGGCGCTGGTCGAGCCGGCGCTCGCGGGTGGCCAGTTCGTGCAGAGTCTCCTGCTGCCGCTCGGCGGCCTGGCCGAGGGTGCGGGCCCGGGACAGGTAGCCCTCCGGGTCGGTGGAGAGCATCAGCTGGGCGGTCTGGGCCATGCCGCCGCCGCGGTACTCGGCGCCGGCCACGGTGGCGAGGTCGCCGCGCAACTGGTTGAGCTGGTCCTGGGCGACGGCGATCTCGCCCTGGAGGACGGTCGTCTCGCCCTGGAGCCGCTGCTGCGTCTCCTGGGCGGCGTTGTACTTCTCGGACGCCTGCTCGGCCTCGCCGTAGAGCTGCTCCACCTGCGCCTTGACGTCCTTGCGGGTGGGCGTGTCCGGCACGGCGGGGGCGGCCTGGGCGCTGCCGCCCGTCGTCACGCCCAGGGCGGTGGTGGCGGCCGCGGTCAGCACCAGCGCACGGGCGAGCAGTTGGGAACGACGGTGCACGGGCATGGCGGCAGCTGCTCCGATCCGGCGGTGGGGCCCCGCCGCCGCCCCGACGCGGGCGGCCCTGGAAGCGGAGTCCGGTGGCAGACGTTAGCGAGTCCGGGCAACCGAGTCCAAACCCCTGCCAACCCGAATATTTGACCCGCAATCGGACATTCGTCCGAGGAACCGGAAAAGCCGCAGGCCCGGCCTTCCGTGGTGGAAGGCCGGGCCTGGGAAGGCCTGCGCGGGGATCAGACCCGCACGACGGAGGTCAGCGGCATGTTGCTGACGGCCTCGTAGCGGACCGACGCGCCCGGCTTCGGCGCGTGCAGCACCTGGCCGTTGCCCGCGTAGATGCCGACGTGGTGGGCGTCCCCGTAGAAGATCAGCAGGTCGCCGGGCTGGGCCTGGGAGAGGTCGCTGCCGATCCGGGTGCCGGCGTGGGCCTGCTCCTGCGAGGTGCGCGGCAGCGAGACGTCGACCTGGTTGAACGCCCAGACCATCAGGCCCGAGCAGTCGAAGGAGCCGGGGCCGGAGGCGCCGTAGACGTACGGGCTGCCGATCTTGGAGGCGGCGATGGACAGCGCCGCGGCGCCGCGCGAGCTGCCGGCGCTCGGCTTGGTGACCGGCGCGGCGGGGGCCTGCGACGCGCTCAGGTCGGTGCGGCTGTTGTCGCGGGAGGAGCGGTCGGCGGCCTGCTGGGCCGCCGCCTGCTGCTGGGCGGCCTTCGCGGCGGCGTCGGCCTTCGTCTTGGCCTCGGCGGCGGCCTTCTCCTCGGCCGCGCGGATCGCCTGGCGCTCCTGCTCGGACAGGGTGTTGAAGAGGTCCTGCGCGGCCTTGAGCTTGCCCTGGACGTCGTCCTTGGCGCTCTTCAGCTGCTGGGTGGTGGTCTCCATCTCGGCGAGCTTGTCCTGGGCCTCGGAGCGCACCTGGTCGAGCTTGCGCTGCTCGTCCTGGAGCTGCTTGAGCTGGCCCTTCTGGGTGCCGCCGGCCTGGTTCAGCGTGTCGGCCTGGCTCAGGAAGGTGTCCGGGCTGGCGGAGAACATCAGCTGGACGGTCTGGGATATTCCGCCGTTGCGGTACTGCTCGCCGGCGATCTCGGCCAGGCCGCCCTGGAGGTCGGTCACCTGCCCCTGCTGCCGCGCCACCTGGTCCTGGAGGTCGGTGACCTGCTTCTGCAGCTGCTGCTGCTTCTCCTGGGCGGCGTTGAGCTTCTCGGTCGCGACCTCGGCCTGGTCGTTGAGCTGGTCGACCTGCTCCTTGACCTGGTCCTTGGTCGGCTGCGGGTCGGCGTGGGCGCCGGACTGCGCGGACAGCGCGACGGCCGCCGCGGCGAAGCCGGTCAGGATCGAGACCCGGGTGCGACTGGCGGGCTTGGGACGACGATGGGACGCCACGAAGGCGGACTCCTTCTTCCTACGCCGTCTACCGGGTGAGCTGACGGGTTCGGGCCGGAAGCGTGCCCTACGACGCCTCACGGCCGTTCCACCGGCCGACCTGGCGCCGATTCACCCCGGAGGAACGTGGTTCCCCGGCTCCGTTCGACAGCACCCCCGACTGCTGGGCTCCCCGTCGGGCAGGCACTGGGCCCGCCCCGCTGCGTCACGAACTCGACGGAAACCACCGCCGTCACCCTGGCTGGGCGATCGGGAGTGCGGTGGTTCGGGGCACGACCCTAGTAACTGAACCGTGATCCGTTCAAATCCTTGTCAGAAAAAAGACGGAAGAAGACCAAAGTTCTTTTGTGAATATGACACATAGTGATCACCGCCGCACGCAAAGCTGATCACTCTTCACCAGGGACTCGTGCTGCGGACAAAACCCGAACGCCACCCCCGGTCGGAGGGTGGCGTGGATCACAGGCCCGGACGGGCCCTTCGGGCGTGTCAGGACGTCAGACCCGGCGGATCGTGTTGATCTGCATCGCGTCGACCTTCATCACCTTCACCACGTCACCGGTGTGCGGCGCGTGCACCACCATGCCGTTGCCGATGTACATCCCGACGTGGTGCCGGTCGGGGCCGTAGATGACGAGGTCGCCCGGCTGGGCCTGGTCCAGCGAGACCTTGGTGCCGACGTTGCCCTGCTCCTGCGAGGTGCGCGGCAGCGAGACACCGGCCTGGCCGTACGCCCAGACCATCAGGCCCGAGCAGTCGAAGGTGGTCGAGCCGGTGGCGCCCCACACGTACGGCGAGCCCTGCTTGCTCATCGCCTTGGCGACGGCCACGCCCGCGTAGCCGCCGGCCTGCGGGAGGCTGCCGAGGTCGGCGCGGTCGCTGCCGCGCGAGGCGCGGTCGTCCTGCTGCTGCTGGGCCCGCAGCGCGGCGCGGTCGGAGGCGCTGAGCGAGTTCAGCAGGTCCTGCGCGGCCTTGAGCTTCTGGTTGACGTCCGTCTTGGCCTGGTTCAGGTCCTTGGTGGTGGAGTCGAGCGAGGCCAGGACGGCGGCGGCCTCGGACTTCTCCTGGTCCAGCCGGCGCTGCTGGTCCAGCAGGCCCTTGAGCGCCTCGGACTCGCTGGCGCTGGCCTGCTGGGCGCTGGACGCCTTCTCCAGGTAGCCGGACGGGTCGGAGGAGAGCATCAGCTGGACGGACGGGTCGATGCCGCCGGTGCGGTACTGCTCGCCCGCCACGCCGGCCAGGCCGGTCTGCAGCTGGGTCATCTCGTCCTGGCTGCGGGCCACCTTGTCCTGCAGCTGGTCGGACTGCTTGCGGAGCTGGTCGGCCCGCTCCTTGGCGCCGTTGTACTTCTCCGCCGCCTGCTCCTGGTCCTGCTGGAGCTGGTCGATCTGCGCCTTGACGTCGCTCTTGCTCGGCTGGGGCGCGGCGTGCGCGGCGACCTGCGCGGAGAGGGCGACCGCGGTCGCCGCGGCAGCGGTGAGCACGGAGACCCGGGCGCGGCTCGGCTGCTTGGGACGGCGGTGGGAGGCCAAGGGAATTGCTCCTTCTTCCATCGGCCTCACCCGATCAGGTGAGAATCCGGAAAATAGGTTTGACGCCACACCCTAGGGAAGATCCACGGGTTTTGCCACTCCCCCGAAGGCGTGAACTCCACTTCCCCCGCAGGCTTCACCCGATGTGCACACCACCGCAAACCGGGCGCTGACCAGGCGTCATCCCGCTGCGGCAGCCGTCAGGGCCGCGCCAGCCGGTTCAGCAGCAGAACGGAAGCCACGGGGCGCGCGCCGGCCTTCCGCACGCCCTCCGCGACCTCCCGGTCGGTGGACACCACCACCACCGGACGCCCCTGCGGTTCGGCCCGCACCAGACGGCGGATCAGCTCGTCCGCGGTCTCGCCGGTCCTGCTGAACCGCACCCGCACCCCGCGCGGTGGCGCCATGATCACCGGAACGTCCAGGTCCTGCCCGTCGAACACGCAGGTGACCTCCGCCTGCGTGCGCTGGGCCAGCATCGCCAGCCCGCCCAGCAGCCGGATCCGCTGCTGCTCCAGCGGCAGCGTCGGATAGCCCGTCTTGGTCACGTTGTAGCCGTCCACCACCAGGTGCACCTGCGGGATCGCCAGCAGCTGGTCCAGCAGCGCCGGATCGTCGTCGGCCAGACCGCGCCGGGCCACGTCGTGCGGCGAGGCCGCACCCGGCACCACCGCCTCCACCAGGTCCCCCGGCCGGATCTGGGAGACCGGCAGCGCCAACTCCCGCTGGAGCCCCTGAGCCGACTGCAGCACCGTGTCCAGCAGCAGCCGCAGCCGCATGTCCTCGACGCTGCGGCCCTCGCGGGCCGACCGGCGGCCCTGCTCGGCCGCCGTCTCCAGCTCGCCGACCCGGTGCCGCAGCCGCCGCGCCTCGGACTCCGCGGCGCCACGCTCGGCGGCCGCCTGCGCCCTCGCGGCCTCCAGCTCGGCGGTCAGCCGCCTGGTCTCGGCCTGCGCCCGGCGGGTGTCGCTCTCCAGCGAGCGCACCTTCTTCCGCAGCGACTCGGCCTCCCGGCGGACGTCCTCGGACTCCGAGCGCTGCCGCTCCAGGTCCGCCCGGGCGGCGGACCGCAGCTCGGCGAGCTCCGCCTGCAACTTCTCCACCAGCCGGGTGGCCTCGGCGGCCGCGCCCTCG
The DNA here is from genome assembly GCF_040304045.1 of Kitasatospora sp. NPDC094016. Taxonomy (NCBI): domain Bacteria; kingdom Bacillati; phylum Actinomycetota; class Actinomycetes; order Kitasatosporales; family Streptomycetaceae; genus Kitasatospora; species Kitasatospora sp. NPDC094016. The sequence continues at coordinate 36,994 of NZ_JBEOUK010000060.1, read as the reverse complement.
GCTCCGGCCCGCTCGGCCTCCTCCCCGGCCTCGGCCACCAGCCGGCTCCAGCCGGCCGCCCGCACCAGGTAAGCCGCGGCGGCGACGTCCATCGGATCGGCGGCGCCCGGGACGCTGCCCGACTCCAACGCCTTCACCAGGTCCGGCTGGCCCAGTCTCAGCCGCTCCGCTATCCGCACCCGAAACGCCGGCTCCGACTCCAGCGCCGCGGCCAGCGCCGTGGCCGCGTACTTGGCCCGCCGGGCCGGGGTGAACTTGACGTACTGGCGCAGGCTCTGCGGCAGCTCGCCGGGCGGCAGCCCACCGAGCGCGTCCGAGGCCAGGCCGACCACACGCCGGCGCACGCCCTCGGGCAGCGGCCGGTCCAGCTTCTCGGCAGCACGCTCCGGCGCCACCTCGCCCGAACCCGCCACCTCGCCCGAACCCGCCGCCCCGCCGACGGCCGCGGGCTCGGACGGGGCCGCGTCGGCGGCCTGCGCCTGCGCGGCCGCAGCGGGCTGAAGCCCCTGCGCTTCGGCGGGCTCCCTCGCTGCGTCCACCACGTCCTCGGCTCCGATCCTGGTCCTACGGGGTCACGGCCCGCGGCCGCCGCCCTGTCGTCACGCTCCGTGCGTCCTGTCTGTATTGTCCCAGCGCGGCGGGCAGGCGCGCCGTGCACCCGCCCCCCGCGCCGTCGGGCGTCAGCCCTGCTCGGCGGAGGCCTCCGCGTTCTCGGCGCCCGGACGGGCCACCAGCTCGACCTGGTCCACGGCGTTGCACCAGCGGCAGCGCACCGACTCGATCGTCTCGCTCAGCACCTCGGTCTCCTCGACCTTGGACTCGCCGGCCAGGTCGAAGTGCAGGAACTCGGTGACCCGCGCGGTGCGGGTCACGTCGAAGCGGGTGAGGTTTCCGCACAGGGTGCAGCGCCAGCGCGTCTCGGCGGTCAGGGCGGGGACGGTCATCGGGGGTCCTCTCGGGTGGTCCCTGGGTGGGCTAGGCGCTCCCCCCGGAGCCCCGGCGTCGGCGGCGGGAGGCGGGATTGCCCGCCCCAAGCCTATTGCCTGAGGCAACCATCACGGCCACCGGTCAGGAGAACGAGCGGGCTAGTCCACCTGCCGTACAAGGCCGTGTCACACGCCCGACACGGAGGGATGCTTGGCCCCATGGCAGTGACGGCCCCCGGGCACACCGACGCGCGGGGCGAGTACCCGTCCGTGCCCGCCCCGGCGGTCACCTACGCCCTGATCGCGCTCAACACCCTGGTGTTCCTGCTGGGCCCGGCCGCCGGGCTCAACCCGCTGTACGGCACCGGCCAGTCCCGGCTCTGCGCGGAGCAGCGGTACGAGCAGCGCTGGGGCGTCATCCCCGCCGAGGTGCTGGCCGGCCGCCCGCTGACCGCCGAGCAGCTGGCCCAGGCCCCCGACCCGGCCCCGGGCTGCCCGGCCGCGCCCACCCCGCGCAAGCACCCGGCGCTGTCCGTCCTCACCGGGCTCTTCGTACACGCCGGCTGGCTGCACCTGCTGGGCAACCTGCTCTTCCTCCACGTCTTCGGCCCCACCGTCGAACAGCGGCTGGGCCGGGCCCGGTTCGCCGTCTTCTACCTGGCCGCCGGCAGCCTGGCCACGTACGGCTTCGCCCTCGCCGAGGCGCACTCCCCGGGCTCCACCCGGGTCCTGATCGGCGCCTCCGGCGCGATCTCCGCCGTCCTCGGCGCCTACCTGCGCTTCCATCCGCGGGCCCGGGTGACGACGCTCGTCCCGCTGCTGCTGTTCCTGCCGCTGCGCTTCCCGGCCTGGCTGGTGCTCGGCCTCTGGTTCGCCCTGCAGTGGTGGTCGGTCCACTCGGCCGGGCCCGGCGTGGCCTATCTGGTCCACGTGATCGGCTTCTCGGCGGGCTTCCTCTACGCCTGCACGGTGGTCAGCCACCCCCCGAGACGACCCGGCTGACGCCCGATACGCTGGCGGCACCCCACAAAGGAGCCCGAACAGTGATCACCGCCATCGTCCTGATCAAGACCAGTGTCGACCGCATCCCGGAGATCGCCGAGGCCATCGCGGCCATCGAGGGCGTCAGCGAGGTGTACTCGGTGACCGGTGGCTACGACCTGGTGGCGATGGTCCGGGTGCGCCGGCACGACGATCTGGCCGCGGTCATCCCGGGCCGGCTGAACAAGGTCCCGGGCGTGGCCCACACCGAGACCCAGATCGCCTTCCGCACCTACTCCCAGCACGACCTCGAGGCCGCCTTCGCCCTCGGCCTGGACGAGTAGGCCCCCCCGCCCCCCGACCCCCGGCCCCGCCGACCGGGCCCCTCAGCCCTGCTGACGCCCCCGGTCGACCTGCACGGTGGCGACGCAGCGCCCGCCCTCGTTGCGGTAGTTCCACGCGGCACCGTCCGTGACCAGCTCGCGCACGGCGGTCAGGAAGCGGTCGACGTGCTCGTCCGGGGTCCCGGCCCCGAAGCTCACCCGGATCGCGTTCAGGCTCCGCTCGCCGGGCAGCGACGGCTCGGGCGCCCCGCACTCGGAGGGGGAGACCTCTTCGTCCCCGAGCAGGGTGCGCAGCAGCGGGTGCGCGCAGAACAGGCCGTCGCGGACCCCGATGCCGTACTCGGCGGACAGCGCGGCCGAGAAGTGCGAGCTGTTCCAGCCCTGGACGACGAAGGACAGCACGCCCACCCGGGCCGCCTCGGCGCCGAACAGGTTCAGCACCTTGACCTGCGGGATCTCCGCCAGCCCGGCGGTCAGCCGGGCGATCAGCTGCCGCTCCCGGGCCTCCAGCGCGTCGAAGCCCGCCTCGCTCAGCGCCCGGCAGGCCGAGGCGATCGCGTAGGCGCCGATGACGTTCGGCGAGCCCGCCTCGTGCCGGGCCGGGCCGGAGTGCCACTGGACGGCCACCGAGCCGTCGTTCTCCCGGGCCACCGTCCGGGTCGCCCCGCCGCCGGCCAGGTACGGGTCGGCCGCGTCCAGCCAGTCCGCCCGGCCGGCCAGCACGCCGGCGCCGAAGGGCGCGTAGATCTTGTGGCCGGAGAAGGCGATCCAGTCGACGTCCAGCTCGCGCACCGAGACCCGGTGGTGCGGGGCCAGCTGGGCGGCGTCCAGCACCACCCGGGCGCCGTGCCGGTGCGCGGTCCCGGTCAGCTCGGCGACCGGCCACAGCTCGCCGGTCACGTTGGAGGCTCCGGTGACGCAGAGCAGCTTGGGGCCCTCGGGCGCCTCGGCGAGCGCGGCGTCCAGGGCGGCGACCGCCTCGGCGTGCGAGCGCGGCGCGCGCAGGTAGTGGACGTCGAGCCCGGCATGCGCCCAGGGCAGCAGCGAGGCGTGGTGCTCGGTCTCGAAGGCGAACACCCGGGTCCCGGCCGGGACGGCCGAGGCGAGCAGGTTCAGCGAGTCGGTGGTGGCCCGGGTGAAGACCACCTGGTCGCCCTCGCGCAGGTCGAGGAACTCGGCGACGGTGCGGCGGCTCTGCTCGAACAGGTCGGTGGACAGCTGGGAGAGGTACCCGGCGCCGCGGTGCACGCTGCCGTAGTAGGGGGCGTAGGCGGAGACGTCGTCCCAGACCCGCTGGAGCGCCGGGGAGCTGGCCGCGTAGTCGAGGGCCGCGTACCCGACCTTCTCGCCGCTGGCGAGCGGGACCTGGACGTCGTGGCCGAGGACGGCGAGGGGGGCGCAGATTTCGGTGGCAATCGACATGAGGATGCACTCCTTCTGGGGGTATGGGACCCCGGGAGTGCTAAGTCGTCGGGCGTCCGCGCTTGCCGCACGGACGATTCGCCGAGCGACCCGGTCCTCACCCAGGGCACCCCGCCACGGACGGAGGGTTGCCGGACAGCAAGCTGGGGCTTGGTGCTGTCACTCATGACCTGGCCAAGACTCTAGGTCGCGCCCAGCGAGTGGTCAAACAGGCATCCACCATCCGGACAGCCGAGGAGCCCGCGCCGGCGTTCCGGCACGGGCTCCCAAGTACCGCCTCACGCCTGGCTGGTGGCCTCCGACCAACGCTGCAGCAGCTCCTGCGCCGCGCCCGAGTCGATGGCCCGCTCCGCCCGTGCCATGCCGGCCGCGAGCTGTTCGGTGAGCGGCGCCTCGCCCAGGTCGAGCGCGACCAGCGCCGCCGCCGTGTTCATCAGGACGGCGTCCCGCACGGCCCCGCGCTCGCCGGCCAGCAGCCGGCGCGCGACCTCGGCGTTGTACGAGGGGTCCGCCCCGCGCAGCGCCTCGATGCCGACCAGCTCGACGCCGACGTCCCGCGGGTCGAAGGAGGTCTCGGTGACGGTCCCGTCCCGCACGATCCACACCTGCGAGGTGGTGGTGATGGTCAGCTCGTCCAGGCCGTCGTCGCCCCGGAAGACCAGGCCGGTCGAGCCGCGCCGGGCGAGCACGCCGGCGATCAGTCCGGCGAGCCGGGTGTCGAAGCAGCCGATCGCGTGCGAGGTGACCTTGGCCGGGTTGGTCAGCGGGCCGAGGATGTTGAACGCGGTCGGCACCCCGAGGTCGCGCCGGGCGGTGGCGGCGTGCCGCATCGACGGGTGGAACTTGGCCGCGAAGCAGAAGGTCAGCCCGACCTCCTCGGCGATCTCGGCGACCCGCCGGGCCGACAGGTCGAGGCGGACGCCGAGCTTCTCCAGCACGTCCGAGGAGCCGCTGGCCGAGGAGGAGGCCCGGTTGCCGTGCTTGACCACCTTGGCACCGGCCGCGGCCGCGACGATCGCCGACATGGTGGAGATGTTGACGGTCTTGGCCCGGTCGCCGCCGGTGCCGACGATGTCCACGGCCGGGCCGGGGATGTCCAGCGGCTCGGCGTGCGCGTACATCGCGTCCACCAGGCCGGTGATCTCGTCGACCGTCTCGCCCTTGGCCCGCAGCGCCACCATGAACCCGGCCACCTGGACGGGGGACGCCTCGCCGCTCATGATCCGGTCCATCGCCCACGCGGTGGCCGAGCGGTCGAGGTCCTCCCCCTTCAACAGCGCCGCCAGGACGTCCGGCCAGGTGCGGACCACCTGCGCGGGTGCGGTACCACCGTTCGCAGGGTTCACGTTCACCATGGCTGACTCCAGCTGTTGTCGGGTTCCCCGCGTCGGGGGGACGTCCGTACGGATGGAGTCAGCCTATCGACCGGCGGGGTTCCCGCGGCGGCGTCTTCTCTAGTCCTGAGACGGCACCGCTCAGCGGCTGACGGGCGCCCGCTTGGCCAGCCGTGCCCGCAGCAGGGTGGCGACCGCCTCGGCCAGCGCCACCGGGTCCACCGGGCGGGAGATCGCGGCGTCGGCCCGGCTCCAGGCGGCCAGCCAGGAGTCCTGCGGCCGGCCGATCAGCACCAGCACCGGCGGGCAGCCGTAGATCTCGTCCTTGAGCTGGCGGCCGAGCCCGAGCCCGCCGGCCGGCACCGCCTCGCCGTCCAGGATGCAGAGGTCCACGCCGCCCTTCTCCAGTGCCTTCAGCACCGCGGGGGTGGTCGCGCACTCCAGGTAGGACAGTTCCGGAAGGTCCTCGACGGGCCGGCGGCCGAGTGCCGTCAGCACCTGCTCGCGGGTGTTGCGGTCATCGCTGTAGACGAGGACGGTGAGCGTCTCGTCGGTCGTGTACGCCATGGGCCCTGCTCCCTCAAGTGTGATCCGGACCACGTTCGCCTGATCCGGATGCTACTCCCGATCACCCGTCGCCGAGTCCCCCTCGCGGACCTTCCTCCTCAAGCCGCCGCGCCCGCGACTCACCCGCCCGGAGGACGGCCCGTCACCCGGACCCGTCCAGACCACCCGTACGGCCGATAAGGGGCCCTCGCGTTACCCCCGGAGGCTCCGCCAAGCGTGCAACGACGCGCTGGGCAACGGGGCCCCGGGCCCCTTCGAGGAACCGTCAGAAAAGGGACACGCCGCTGCTCAGCCGCCATTGGGACCCCCCACCGCCCTCCAGGGGGGCATACCGCACGCACCGGACACTCCGAGGGACACCCCCCGGCGTGAAGACGGAATAAGGGACCGACATAATGTCCGTCGTGGCGACAGCAACAGCAGTAGAAACCGGGCACGCGCACGGATCGGTCAACCGGCCGAACATGGTCAGCGTCGGAACGATCGTCTGGCTCAGTTCCGAGTTGATGTTCTTCGCGGCCCTCTTCGCGATGTACTTCACGCTCCGCTCCGTCAAGGGAGCCGAGTTCTGGACCGAGAAGGCGCACGCCCTCAACGTGCCCTTCTCCTCGGTCAACACCACGATCCTGGTGCTCTCCTCGCTGACCTGCCAGCTCGGCGTGTTCGCTGCCGAGCGCGGGGACGTGAAGAAGCTCCGCTCGTGGTTCGTCATCACCTTCGTGATGGGCGCGATCTTCATCGGCGGCCAGATCTTCGAGTACACCGAGCTGGTCAAGAAGGACGGCCTCTCGCTGTCCTCCGACCCGTACGGCACGGTGTTCTACCTGACCACCGGCTTCCACGGTCTGCACGTGACGGGTGGTCTGATCGCCTTCCTGCTGGTCCTGGGACGGACGTACGCAGCCAAGCGCTTCACGCACGAGCAGGCCACCGCCGCGATCGTCGTGTCGTACTACTGGCACTTCGTCGACGTCGTGTGGATCGGCCTGTTCGCGACCATCTACCTGATCAAGTAACCAGCTGATCAGGTCGCTGGCCACCGGCTTCGGTCCCCGCCCTCACCGGCGTCGGGCCGATTCTGCCGGTGGGCGACGCTCCCACCGACCGACCGCGCGCGCAGCCCTAGACAGGCAGCCTCGTGCCGGCCAGACCGGCCGCCGGGTGCACCCACCAGTCGACCAGATCCTGACACCGGGGTTATTCCGTGAAAAAGCTCTCCGCACGACGGCGCCACCCATTGGCGGCGCTGGTCGTCCTACTTCTCGCCCTGGCGGCAACCGGGGGGCTGTACGCCGCGTTCGCGCCCGCCGACAAGGCGCAGGCCGACGTCGCCGCGCAGTCGCTCGCGATCGATGAGGGCAAGAAGCTCTTCGCCGTGGGCTGCTCCTCGTGCCACGGCCTGAACGGCCAGGGCAGCAGCGACGGTCCGAGCCTGGTCGGCGTCGGCTCCGCCTCTGTCGACTTCCAGGTCGGGACCGGCCGCATGCCGGCCCAGCAGCCCGGCGCCCAGGTGCCGCGCAAGAAGAACATCTACTCGCAGGCGGAGATCGACCAGCTCGCCGCCTTCGTCGCCTCGCTCGGCCCCGGCCCGGTGACGCCGACCCCGGAGCAGTACACCTCGACCAACCCGGATGACATCTCCAAGGGTGGCGAGCTGTTCCGCACCAACTGCGCCCAGTGCCACAACTTCGCCGGCCAGGGCGGTGCCCTGACCAAGGGCAAGTACGCCCCGTCGCTGGAGGGCGTGGACGCCAAGCACATCTACGAGGCCATGCAGACCGGCCCGCAGAACATGCCGTCGTTCCCGGACACCACCATGCCCGAGGAGCAGAAGAAGCAGATCGTGGCCTTCGTCCGCCACACCACCTCCGATGAGCCCAACCCCGGTGGTCTCACGCTCGGCAGCCTCGGTCCGGTGACCGAGGGTCTGTTCGGCTGGATCTTCGGTCTCGGCACGCTCATCGCGGTCGCGATCTGGGTCGCCGCCCACACCACCAAGGCCAAGAAGTCATGAGCCACGACATGTCAGAAGAGAAGCTGCCGGAGTCGCACGGCTCCGCCGGTGACGTCGCCGCGCACGGCGACCCGTTCGCCGACCCGGGCCTGCCGGCCCACGAGCCCCGCCGCACCGACATCGACGAGCGGGCCGCCCAGCGGGCCGAGCGCCAGGTCTCGCTGATGTTCGTGGTCTCGATGCTCGCCACCATCGGGTTCATCGCCTCGTACGTGGCCATCGACCCGGACAAGATCGTCTACATCTTCCCGCTCGGTCACGTCAGCGCGCTGAACTTCGCGCTCGGCCTGACCCTGGGCATCGCGCTGTTCATGATCGGCGCGGGTGCGGTCCACTGGGCCCGCACGCTGATGTCGGACGTCGAGCTGCCGGCCGAGCGCCACCCGATCGAGGCTGACGACGAGGTCCGCGCGGACGTCATCGAGCAGTTCAAGACCGGTGCCGCCGAGTCCGGCTTCGGCCGCCGCAAGATGATCCGCAACACCCTCATCGGCTCCATGGCGCTGGTCCCGCTCTCCGGCGTGGTCCTGCTCCGCGACCTCGGGCCGCTGCCCGAGAAGAAGCTGAAGGAGACGGGCTGGATCGAGGCGACCCCGGCCAAGCCCCTGCAGCTCATCAACATGAACACCAACCTGCCGATGAAGGCCGAGGACATCGTCATCGGCTCGCTGACCTTCGCCATGCCCGAGGGTCTGCACGTCCACGACGAGGACTTCCAGCAGGCGATCGCCAAGGACGCCCTGATGCTGGTGCGCATCGCGCCGGACGACATCAAGGACGACCGGTCGCGGGAGAAGGGCTTCGAGGGCATCCTCGCCTACTCCAAGATCTGCACCCACGTCGGCTGCCCGATCAGCCTGTACGAGCAGCAGACCCACCACGCGCTCTGCCCCTGCCACCAGTCGACCTTCGACCTGGCGGACGGCGCGCGCGTGATCTTCGGCCCGGCCGGCCACCCGCTGCCGCAGCTGAAGATCATCACTGACGAGAAGGGCTACCTGGTCGCCACCGGCGACTTCGACGAGCCCGTCGGCCCGAGCTACTGGGAGCGTGCTCGATGAGTACGAGCAGCACCACCGGTGCCGCCAAGCCCGCCAGCACGCGCGCCAAGCCCGCCAACAAGTGGGAGGCCGCTGCTGACTGGACGGACGGCCGGGTGGGGATCTACTCCCTCGCCAAGGCCAACCTGCGCAAGATCTTCCCGGACCACTGGTCCTTCATGCTGGGCGAGATCTGCCTCTACACGTTCGTCATCATCATCCTGACCGGTGTCTACCTGACGCTGTTCTTCAAGCCGTCGATGGCCGAGGTCGTCTACAACGGCTCGTACGTGCCGCTCAAGGGCATCGGGATGTCCGAGGCGTACGCCTCGACGGTGGACATCAGCTTCGAGATCCGCGGCGGTCTGCTGATCCGGCAGATCCACCACTGGGCCGCCCTGGTCTTCGTGGCCGCGATGCTCGTGCACATGATGCGCGTGTTCTTCACCGGCGCGTTCCGCAAGCCGCGTGAGATCAACTGGGTCTTCGGCTTCCTGCTGCTGATCCTGGGCATGTTCGACGGCTTCTTCGGCTACTCGCTGCCGGACGACCTGCTGTCGGGTACCGGTATCCGCTTCATGGAAGGCGCGATCCTCGCCGTCCCGCTGGTCGGCACCTACATCCAGATGTTCCTGTTCGGGGGCGAGTTCCCCGGCCACGACATCGTGCCGCGCTTCTTCACGATCCACGTGCTGCTGATCCCGGGCATCATGCTCGGCCTGCTGGTGGCGCACCTGATCCTGGTCTTCTACCACAAGCACACCCAGTGGGCGGGCCCGGGCAAGACCGAGAAGAACGTCGTCGGCATGCCGCTGATGCCGGTCTACATGGCCAAGGCCGGTGGCTTCTTCTTCCTGGTGTTCGGCCTGATCGCCGCCATCTCGGCGATCGCCACGATCAACCCGATCTGGGCGTACGGCCCGTACCGCCCGGACCAGGTGTCCACGGACGCCCAGCCCGACTGGTACATGGGCTTCTCCGAAGGCCTGATCCGCGTCATGCCGGGCTGGGAGGTCGGCCTGTGGGGCCACACCCTGAACCTGGGCGTCTTCATCCCGCTGATGATCTTCCCGCTGGTCCTGGTCTCGATCGCGGTCTACCCGTTCATCGAGGGCTGGATCACCGGTGACAAGCGCGAGCACCACATCCTGGACCGCCCGCGCAACGCGCCCGTCCGCACCGCGCTCGGCGCCGCCTGGATCAGCCTGTACCTGGTGCTGCTGGTCGGTGGTGGCAACGACCTGTTCGCCACCCACCTGCACCTGTCGATCAACTCGATCACCTACTTCGTCCGCGTCGGCTTCTTCGCGGTGCCGGTCATCACCTTCATCATCACCAAGCGCTGGTGCCTCGGCCTCCAGCGCCGGGACAAGGAGAAGGTGCTGCACGGCCGCGAGACGGGCGTCATCAAGCGCCTGCCGCACGGCGAGTTCGTCGAGGTGCACGCCCAGCTGCCGCAGAAGGACCTGTACAAGCTCACCGCGCACGAGCAGGTGCAGCCGGTCGAGCTGCCGGCCCAGACGGACGAGAACGGCGTGGCCAGCAAGGCCGGCCTGCTCGGCCGAACCCGGGCCAAGCTGTCCCGCGGCTTCTACGGCGGCGGCGCCCAGATCCCCAAGCCGACCTCCGAGGAGCACCACGAGATCACCAGCGGCCACGGCCACCACTGATCCCGTACGCCCCGCAGCGTCACACCCGAGGGCCGCTGACCAGAGTTCTTCTGGTCGGCGGCCCTCGGGCTTTCCCGTCCCCCGTCCGCACCCTCCAGGAGCTCCCGTGCAGCTGTCCGTCGACCCCGCCGCCGCCACTCCCCCGTACGAGCAGATCCGGGCCCAGATCGCCGAGCGGGCCCGTTCCGGCGAACTGCCGACCGGGCTGCGGCTGCCCACCGTCCGGGCCCTGGCCGAGGAGCTGGGGCTGGCCGCCGGGACGGTCGCCCGGGCGTACCGGGAGCTGGAGGCGGACGGCGTGGTGGAGACCCACGGCCGGCGCGGCACGCTGATCGCGGCCACCGGCGACACCGCGCACCGGCTGGCCGCCGCGGCCGCCGCCGAGTACGCCGAGCGGGCGACCCGGCTCGGGCTCCCGCGGGCGGACGCGCTGGCCGCGGTGGACGCCGCCCTGCGGCTGGCCTACCAGGAGGCCTGAGGAGGCGCTCCAGGGGCCCTCAGGCCTCCGGGCGGATCATCCCCGAGGCGTGGGCCTGGGAGGCCGGCGCGGTGGTGCTGACGGGCTGTCCGAGGGCGCTGTGCTTGAGCCAGTCCGTCCAGGAGATGTTCCAGTCCCCGAAGCCGTTGCCGAAGGGCTCCATGGTGGCGCCGCGGCTGTTCACCACCGTCACCAGGTCCCCCACCCTGGTGTTCTGGTAGAACCACTTGGCGTTCTCGGTACTCATGCCGGTACAGCCGTGGCTGACGTTCTCCAGGCCCTGCGAGCGGACCGACCAGGGCGCCGCGTGGACGTACTCGCCGCTCCAGGTGACCCGGGTGGCCCACTCCACGTTGAGGTCGTAGAACTCCGAGCTCCCGGCCTTTATCCCGATCGTCTCGCCGTTCATCCGGACGGACCGCTCCTGGCCGAGCACCACCTTGACGCCGTTGCGGGTGTCGAAGCCGGGCTTGCCGGTGGTCACCGGGATGCTCCGGAGCAGCTCGCCGTCACGGCTGAGGGTGAGCAGGTGGGCGGCCGCGTCGACCACCGTCTCGACCCGTGCGCCGATCCGCAGGCCCAGCGTGCTGCGGTCGCCGCCGTAGAGGCCGTCCGCGATCCGGACGCCGGTGCCGTCGAAGGCCAGCGAGACGGTGGTCCCGGCCGGCCAGTACTCCTGCGGGCGGAAGTGCAGTTCCTTGTCGCCCACCCAGTACCAGGCGCCGGTGACGGCGGGCTGGGAGCTGACGGTCAGGACGCGCTCGACCTCCTGGCGGGCCTGCGGGTCCTGCACCGCCTCGGAGAGCTGCACGGTGAGCGGCTGGCCGACGCCGTAGAGGCCGCTGCCGGAGGAGTCCGGGCCCAGCTTGGCGGTGAGCAGGCGCTGGGCGGCGAGGGTGCTGAAGTCCGCCGTGGTGTCGCCGCGGCCGCCCTTGCCGTCGTCCGCGGCGATCCGCACCGAGTAGTCGGTGTCGGCCTTCAGCCGGCCGGTGGTCTGCCAGCTGCGCTGGTCCTCGGCGAGCTGGCCGGCCACCACCCGGCCGTCCGGGCCGGTCACGGTGACGTCGGTGAGCCGGCTGCCGGGCACGGACGTCACCGTGACCGGCTTGGAGGGGTCGACCTTGCCCTCCCCCTCGGCCGAGAGGTGGACGAGCACGGCCGCGTCGATCCGGTGGGGGCCGACCGCCTCGCCGCCGCCGGACGAGCAGGCGGCCAGCGGGGCCAGTACTGCGAGGGTCAGCGAGATGCCGCCGATACCTGCGATTCCGCGCCTGTCGGCCATGAAACGCCTCCGAGGGTCCGCACGATTGCTCAGATCGTAGGAACGAGGCCCCCCGAAGCGACATCGGAGCGACCCCGTGTTCACCCGGGTGAGTGGTTTCGTCACCCTGGAGACGCAACGGGCCGGTCCTCCCCATGCGGGGAGGACCGGCCCTGTCGTCGTCGGCGGAACCCGGGAACCTACTGGTTCTGGTTCTCGCCCCGGTAGAACTCGAAGACCCAGCCGAAGAGACCGATCAGGATGATCGGGATCGACCAGAACAGCAGCCACCAGCCGAAGATCACTCCGAGGAACGCCAGCGAACCGCCGATCGCCAGGGAGAGCGGCTGCCAGCTGTGCGGGGCGAAGAAGCCCAGCTCGCCGGCGTCGTCCGCCACCTCGGCCTCGGGGTTGTCACCCGCGCCGCTGTCCACCCGGCGGGCGGTGAAGGCGAGGTAGTACCCGATGAAGGCGCAGAGCGCGAAGGCGAGGAACAGCGCCGTGGTGCCGGCCGCCTCGATCCCGTGCTCCGAGTGGTTGGTCCACAGGCCGTAGGTGACGGCCATCGCGAGGACGAAGACGGCCAGGCCGAGGAAGATCTTTCCCTGTTCCTTCATCAGACGTCGCCCTCCTTCTTGCCCTTGTCCAGCTTCGGGGCGTCGTACTTCGCCGGGGTCACGCCGGCGAGGTGCTTGGCCGGCTCACCGTGGTTCTCCAGGTAGTCCAGCGCGGCGATCTCCGGGTGGTGGAGGTCGAAGGCCGGGGATTCGGAGCGGATCCGGGGCAGGGTGAGGAAGTTGTGCCGCGGCGGCGGGCAGGAGGTCGCCCACTCCAGCGAACGGCCGTAGCCCCACGGGTCGTCGACCTCGACCTTCTCGCCGTACTTGGCCGTCTTCCACACGTTGTAGAGGAACGGCAGCATCGAGGCGCCGAGCACGAACGAGCCGATGGTCGAGACGGTGTTCAGCGTGGTGAAGCCGTCCGAGGCCAGGTAGTCGGCGTAGCGGCGGGGCATGCCCTCGGCGCCGAGCCAGTGCTGGACCAGGAAGGTGGTGTGGAAGCCGAAGAACAGCGTCCAGAAGGTGATCTTGCCGAGGCGCTCGTCCAGCATCTTGCCGGTCATCTTCGGCCACCAGAAGTGGAAGCCGGCGAACATCGCGAAGACGACGGTGCCGAAGACCACGTAGTGGAAGTGGGCGACGACGAAGTACGAGTCCGAGACGTGGAAGTCGATCGGCGGGGAGGCCAGCAGCACACCGGTCAGACCACCGAAGAGGAAGGTCACCAGGAAGCCGACCGTCCAGAGCATCGGCGTCTCGAAGCTCAGCGAGCCCTTCCACATGGTGCCGACCCAGTTGAAGAACTTCACACCGGTCGGGACCGCGATCAGGAAGGTCATGAAGGAGAAGAACGGCAGCAGCACCTGCCCGGTGACGTACATGTGGTGCGCCCACACCGTCACCGACAGACCGGCGATCGCGATGGTGGCCGCGATCAGGCCGGAGTAGCCGAACATCGGCTTGCGGCTGAAGACCGGGATGATCTCCGACACGATGCCGAAGAACGGCAGCGCGATGATGTACACCTCGGGGTGGCCGAAGAACCAGAACAGGTGTTGCCACAGCATCGCCCCGCCGTTGGCGGGATCGAATACGTGGGCCCCGAATTTACGGTCCGCCTCCAGGGCGAACAGCGCGGCGGCCAGGACCGGGAAGGCCAGCAGGACCAGCACGGCGGTCAGCAGGACGTTCCAGACGAAGATCGACATCCGGAACATCGTCATGCCGGGGGCGCGCATGCAGATGATCGTGGTGATGAAGTTGACCGCACCGAGGATCGTGCCGAAGCCGGAGAAGGCCAGACCCATGATCCACATGTCGGCGCCGACGCCCGGCGAACGGACCGCGTCCGACAGCGGGGAGTAGGCGAACCAGCCGAAGTTGGCCGCGCCGTTCGGGGTCAGGAAGCCCGCCACCGCGATGGTCGAACCGAAGAGGTACAGCCAGTACGCGAACATGTTCAGACGCGGGAACGCCACGTCCGGGGCGCCGATCTGGAGCGGCATGATCCAGTTCGCGAAGCCGGCGAACAGCGGCGTCGCGAACATCAGCAGCATGATCGTGCCGTGCATCGTGAACGCCTGGTTGAACTGCTCGTTCGACAGGATCTGGGTCCCGGGACGAGCCAGCTCGGCGCGCATGACCAGCGCGAGGATGCCGCCGATCAGGAAGAAGGCGAACGACGTGCCCAGGTACAGGGTGCCGATCGTCTTGTGGTCGGTGGTGGTCAGCCACTTGATGATGGTCGAACCCGGCTTGCGGGTCCGCTGCGCCCCGACCGTGACGGCCCCGGCGCCCCCGCCGGCCGCGGCGGGCTCGTTGAGGATGGTCACTTCTCTTCACTTCCCATGGTCGTGATGCCGGAGGGCAACGCGCCGGTCTGGCCCTTGGCCCGGAGGTCCGCCAGGTGCTTGTCGTAGTCGGCGCGGTCGACGACCTTGACGTTGAACAGCATGCGCGAGTGGTCGACGCCACAGAGCTCCGCGCACTTGCCCATGTACTCGCCCTTGACGGTGGGGGTGACCTCGAACCTGTTCACCACGCCCGGCACGACGTCCATCTTCATCATGAAGTTGACGGGCCAGAAGTCGTGGATGACGTCACGCGAGGTCAGCCGGAACTGCACCGACTCGTTGACCGGCAGCCAGAGGGTCGGAACCTCCTTGGGCGTACCGACGTCGTACGCGGCGTCCTTGTTGGCCGGGTCGGGGTTCTCGGTGTTCTCGTAGTTGAACGCCCAGCTCCACTGGAAGCCGACCACGTTGACCGTGTGCTGCGGCTTCTCGGAGACGGCGATCAGCTTCGACTCGTCGCGGGCGACGAAGTAGAAGAGCACCGACACGATGATGATGGGGACCGCGGTGTAGAGCGCCTCGATGGGCACGTTGTACCGGGTCTGCGGGGGGACCTCCACGCCGGTGCGGCTGCGCCGGTGGAAGATCACGCTCCAGATGATCAGACCCCACATCAGTACGCCGACCACCAGCGCCGCGATCCAGGAGCCCTGCCACATCTGGAGGACCATCGGCCCTTCCTTGGTGACGGGGCTCGGGAGGCCAAGCCTGGGGAGGTCGTTGGCCGAGCAGCCGGTGGCGGTCGCGATGACGAGGCCCAGTGCCAGCGCCTGAGGCAGCTTCCGCCGCATCGTGCGCCGCGGCGAGCGGTCGGAGCCGTTGGGACTCACGTAGCGCCTTCCCGAAGTCTCGCCCGCCTTCGCGTCGCCCCGCGGAGGATTGTGAGCCTCCCCGGCGACCCGTCCACGGGCACGGTTTGAATGCTTATGCGGGCCAAACCCTACTCCAGCCTTATGCGCTCCTGACGGGCAGCCCCCGGTAACGCGCCGCCCGGTCGCCCGATCAGGCCCGGCAGGGGCTGCGCCGCAGGTCATCGTAGGCATTCGAGGTCCTTACGCCCGATCGGGGGACGACCTCGAACTACGCGGGTGACGGTCCGTCGGACGCGGACGAAGCGGACATTCGGGGTGATCGACTGACGGCCGGTAAGCGATGTCGTCGGACCGGAACGGCTCCGGGTGTGTCGTTAAATGTGACCGTGTACTTCGATGCGGCCTCGACGGCCCCTCTGCACCCCGTGGCCCGGCAGGCGCTGACCGCCGCCCTGGACGAGGGCTGGGCCGATCCGGCCCGGCTGTACCGCTCCGGCCGGCAGGCCCGGATGCTGCTGGACGCCGCCCGCGAGACGGTGGCCGAGGCCCTGGGCGCCCGGGCGGACGAGATCGCCTTCACCGCGAGCGGGACGCAGGCGGTGCAACTCGGCATGCTGGGCGCGCTGGCCGGCCACCGGCGGCGCGGCGGCCACCTGGTGCACTCGGCGGTCGAGCACTCCAGCGTGCTGCACGTCGCCGAACGTCAGGAGGCGGGCGGGGGCACCGTCTCGGTGGCGCCGGTGGACCGCGCCGGACGGGTCGACCCCGACGTGTTCGCCGCGCTGCTGCGCGCGGACACCGCGCTGGCCGTCCTGCAGAGCGCCAACCACGAGGTGGGGACGGTCCAGCCGGTCGGCGAGGTCGCCGGACACTGCCGCGAGGCCGGTGTCCCGCTGCTGGTCGACGCGGCGCAGAGCGTCGGGCGGATGGACGTCCCGGCCGGCTGGTCGCTGCTGACCGCCAGCGCGCACAAGTGGGGCGGGCCGCCCGGAGTCGGGGTACTGGCGGTGCGCAAGGGCGTGCGGTACGCCTCGCCGCTGCCGGCCGACGAACGCGAGGGCGGGCGGGTGCCCGGCTACGTCAACGTCCCGGCGATCGTCGCCGCGGCCGCCTCGCTGCGGGCCGTCCGGGCCGAGGCCGCGCGGGAGAACGCCCGGCTGCACGCCCTGGTGGAGCGCATCCGGGCCCGGGTGCCGCAGCTGGTGCCCGAGGTGGAGGTGGTCGGCGACCCGGTGCGGCGGCTGCCGCACATCGTCACCTTCTCCTGTCTGTACGTGGACGGCGAGGTGCTGCTCACCGAACTGGACCGGGCGGGCTTCGCGGTCTCCTCCGGCTCCTCCTGCACCTCGTCCACCCTGACGCCGAGCCATGTGCTGGCCGCGATGGGGGTGCTCACCGAGGGGAACGTCCGGGTCTCGCTGCCGCCCGGGACGGCCGAGGCCGACGTCGAACGCTTCCTCACCGTGCTGCCGGAGCTGGTCGCGGGCGTCCGGGCGCCACTCGGGCTGGACCTGCCGGCCCCGGAGCCGGAGCCGGCGGCCGGGCCCCTGCTGGTGATCGACGCGCTGGGCAAGCGCTGCCCGCTGCCGGTCATCGAGCTGGCGAAGCGGATCGGCGAGGTGCCGGAGGGCGGCACGGTCGCCGTGCTCGCGGACGACGAGGCGGCCCGGCTGGACATCCCCGCCTGGTGCGGAATGCGCGGTCAGGAGTACGCGGGCGAGGCCCCGGCCGCCGACTACGGCGGCGACCGGGGCTCGGCCTACCTCGTCGTCCGGCGGACTACTTGACCAGGTGCGCGCGGATGTCCGCGGCGGCCTCGGCGCCGTAGGCGTCCTCGAAGCGCTTCAGGAAGGCGGTCGGGCGCAGCTCGTACTCCTGGGTGCCGACGGTCTCGATCACCAGGGTGGCGAGCATGCAGCCGAGCTGGGCGGCGCGCTCCAGGTCGAGCTGCCAGGACAGGCCGGCCAGGAAGCCGGCCCGGAAGGCGTCGCCGACGCCGGTCGGGTCGACCTTCGCCTCCTCGGCGGCGCAGCCGACCAGGATCGCCGCCTCGCCCTTGCGCTCGATCCGCACGCCCTTGCTGCCCAGGGTGGTGATCCGGGTGCCGACCCGGGTGAGGATCTCCTCGGCGTCCCAGCCGGTCTTGCTCTCGATCAGCGCGGCCTCGTACTCGTTGGTGAAGAGGTACGCGGCGCCGTCGACGATGTCGCGGATGTCGTCGCCGTCCAGGCGGGCCAGCTGCTGGGAGGGGTCGGCGGCGAAGGCGAAGCCGCGGGTGCGGCACTCCTGGGTGTGCCGGACCATGCCCTGCGGGTCGTCGGCGCCGATCAGGACGAGGTCGAGGCCGCCGACGCGGTCGGCGATCGGCTTGAGCTCGATGTTGCGGGCCTCCGCCATGGCGCCGGTGTAGAACGAGGCGATCTGGTTGTGGTCCTCGTCCGTGGTGCACATGAAGCGGGCGGTGTGCCGGGTCTCGGAGATGTGGACGGAGTTGCAGTCCACGTTGTTGCGCTCCAGCCAGCTGCGGTACTCGGCGAAGTCCGCGCCGGCCGCGCCGACCAGGATCGGGCGCAGCCCGAGCACGCCCATGCCGAACGCGATGTTCGGCGCGACTCCGCCGCGGCGGATGTCCAGGGTGTCGACCAGGAAGGACAGCGACACGGTGTGCAGCTGCTCGGCGACGAGCTGGTCGGCGAACCGACCGGGGAACGTCATCAGGTGGTCGGTGGCGATCGAGCCGGCGACGGCGATACGCACGGGAGGTCTCCTCAGGATGGCTGCGGGGCCAACGGGCAAGCACGGGTGAACCCACACACGGTACCGGGCTCGGGGCGGGCGGCAGCAAGACCGCCGCAATCCGCCGGCCCGCAGTGCCATCGTGGCACCCGTCGCCGTCGAACGTGTACTACCTCCGGGTAGCACTGGTGGGTGGGCCGAACCCCGGCCTAGGGTCGGCAGCAGGGGCCCCGCCGAGCCGGGCGGGCCCCGTCGTCGACCGTGGCAGTGCGGCCACGGCCATGGATCGGAGCGATGCCCGATGATGCCCAGCCACGCCCCGCTGCCCGCCCTCCGGACCGAAGCCGACGGCGAGAGCCTCGACGCGCTGGTGAGTTCGTCCCGGCGGCTGCGCCGGTTCTGGCCGCTGCTGGCGACCGGTCCCGAGCCGGCCGCGCCCGCCCGGGAGGGCTTCCGGGTGCCGTCCGACGCGCAGCGGCTGGTCGCCGGGATGGCCGAGTACGGCATGTGACCCGGCGCCCGCCCCGGCCGGGGCGGGTGGAACCGGAGTGGAACCGGATCCGACCGGGTCACGTCACATCCGCGCGGAGCGGCCGAGCGGGCGGCACCGCTGAGCCCTCGGGAGGATGTGCAGATGGACCTGGAGACGATGCCCCGGCGCGGTCGGCGGGCGGTGGCCCTGGCGGGCCTGGCACTGGCGGCGGTGGTGACGGTGGCCGGGTGCAACGGGGACGGCAAGACCTCCTCGGACTCGGCGGCGGGCGGCGCGGCCACGACCTCGGCGGGCGCGAGCGCCTCCCCCGAGGCCCCGGCGTCCTCCGGCGCCCCGTCCGCGCCGGCTCCGGCGGCGAGCCCGTCGGCCACGTCGGACCAGCCCGGCCGGACGCCGCCGACCAAGTGGGCCCCCACCGCGGCCTCGCCCGCCCCGGGGCAGCCGTCGACGGCCGGCTCCGGGGGCACTCCCCCGGGCCCCGGGATCGCGGTGGGCGAGCCCGACCCGGCCGGGTCGGG
Source organism: Kitasatospora sp. NPDC094016 (assembly GCF_040304045.1). NCBI lineage: Bacteria > Bacillati > Actinomycetota > Actinomycetes > Kitasatosporales > Streptomycetaceae > Kitasatospora > Kitasatospora sp. NPDC094016. The sequence continues at coordinate 17,985 of NZ_JBEOUK010000060.1, read as the reverse complement.
GGCGCGCCCGGCGGTCTCCTACCGGGTGGACGGCAGCAACGGGCTGACCGTCTACTTCTTCGGCGGGGTCTGCCAGAAGTACGCGCTGAAGGCGGACGAGTCGCACGCCGGCCGGGTGGACGTCAGGATCGTGGTGGCGGCGCCGGTGCAGCCCGGGCAGGTCTGCAACGCGCTGGCCAAGCGGCAGTCGGTGTCCGCCGATCTGCGCTCGCCGCTGGCCGGGCGGACGGTGACCGACCAGTCGAGCGGCCAGAACGTGCCGCTGGACGCCGATCCGCACATGGGCCCGGACCCGGTCACTCCGGACGTCGCCGGCCAGTAGCCGGGACGACCCGGTAGCCGCGACGACGGTGCGCAAACGCGGAGGCGGCCCCGGGGATGATCCCCGGGGCCGCCTCCGTACCGCGGCTCGAACGAGCGTCGAGCGGTGCTGCCTGGGCCTAGCTGAACGAGTCGCCGCAGGCGCAGGAGCCGGTGGCGTTCGGGTTGTCGATCGTGAAGCCCTGCTTCTCGATGGTGTCGACGAAGTCGACGGTGGCGCCGCCCAGGTACGGGGCGCTCATCCGGTCGGTGACGACCTTGACACCGTCGAAGTCCTTGAGCACGTCGCCGTCGAGCGAGCGCTCGTCGAAGAACAGCTGGTAACGCAGGCCGGAGCAGCCACCGGGCTGGACGGCGACGCGAAGTGCGAGGTCGTCGCGGCCCTCCTGCTCCAGCAGGCCCTTGACCTTGGCCGCGGCGGCATCGGTAAGGAGGATGCCACTCTCGACGGTGGTCTCGTCCTGGACGGTCATCTGCTTTCTCCCGGTCTTTGACAACGGTCTGCCGCCAGTGCCAACCACCGGCCGTCCGGATTCATTTCCCGAACGGCGGTCGTCTTCGTCGGCCTGTCGGCGGCGGAATTTCCGTGGGCCGGGTGAGCTACCCGCGTCCCCTACGCTCCCCATGCTCGCACAACCCGGGAGGGTGGGTCACCGTCCGAGCCGCGGAATCCGGGGAACCGGCCCCGGGCCGGGCCGGCGGACGCCAGGATGGTGGCCATGATCCTGCGCCAGGTCAGGGACACCGCCGCCGACGCGGAGGCCGTCCAGGAGCTCTCCCTCGCCGCGTTCGCCGATCCGGCCCTGCCCGGTCCGGCGGCCGCGCCGACCCCGTTGCAGCTCGCCCGGACCAGACATCTGGCACGCACCGACCCGGAGGGCTGCTGGCTGGCGGAGAGCGGCGGGGAGCCGGTCGGCGCGGTGCTGTCGATGCGCCGGGAGGGTCTGTGGGCGCCGTCGCTGTTCGCGGTCCGGCCGCAGGCGCAGGGCAAGGGCGTCGGGCGGCTGCTGCTGGAGCGGGCGGCGGCGCACTCGCGGGGCTGCCTGCGCGGGATGGTCTGCGCGTCGGCGTCCCCGGCGGCCCGCCGCTACCGGCTGGCCGGGTTCACCCTGCACCCGGCGATGCGGCTGACCGGGCGGGTGGACCGGGCCGGGCTGCTCGACCCGGGTGACATCCCGGTGCACCGGGGCGGAGCCGTCCACCGGCACCTGCTGGACTCGGTGGACCGGCGGCTGCGCGGGTCCGCGCACGGCCCGGACCACGAGCTGATGCTGGGCCACTTCGAGGAACTGCTGATCGCCGACGCGCTGGCCGGCAGCGGCTACTGCTACCGGGACGGCGGCGAGGTGAAGCTGCTGGCGGCCACCACCAAGCGGATCGCCGCCCGGCTGCTCCGCGAGGCGCTGGCCCGGGTGCCGGACGGGGTCGAGGCGAGGGTGGAGTTCCTGACCGCCGAGCAGGAGTGGGCGCTGGACGTCGGCCTGGAGGTGGGGCTGACCCCGCAGAGCCGGGGCTTCGTCGGGCTGCGCGGGATGCGGCCGCCGGCGCCGTACCTGCCGAGCGGCGCCTTCCTCTGACCGACCGGACGGCGGGGCCCCCGCCGGCTGCCTGCTCCGACGGGGGCCACGGGTCACCGGGGGCCGATCAGGCCATGGTGTCCAGGATCTCCCGGACCATGTCCATCGTCGTGCCCGGGTGCAGGAAGGCGAAGCGGGCGACCGTCTCGCCGTCCCAGCCGGTGGGGGTGACGAAGCCGATCTGGTCCGCGAGCAGCTGCTGCGACCAGCGGTAGTAGTCCTCGTTGGTCCAGCCCTTGCGCTTGAAGCAGACGGCCGAGAGCTGCGGGTCGAACAGCAGCTCCAGGTGGTCGGTGTCGCGGATGAGCTGGGCGGTGTCCCGGGCGAGCGTGAGGCCGGCCTCGATGGCGTCGGTGTAGGCCTGGGTGCCGTGGACGGCGAGGGAGAACCACAGCGGCAGGCCGCGGGCGCGCCGGGTGAGGTGGTAGGCGTAGTCGGTGGGGTTCCACTCGTCGCCCTCGGTGTGCAGGACGTCGAGGTAGGAGGCGTCCTGGGTGTGCACGGCCCGGGCGAGCTGCGGGTTGCGGTAGATCAGCGCGGCGCAGTCGAAGGGGGCGAACAGCCACTTGTGCGGGTCGACGACGAAGGAGTCGGCGTGCTCGATGCCGTTGTAGCGCTCGCGCACCGAGGGGGCGAACAGGCCCGCGCCGCCGTAGGCGCCGTCGACGTGGAACCACAGGTCCCGCTCGCGGGCGACCTCGGCCAGGCCCTTGAGGTCGTCGACGATGCCCTCGTTGGTCGTCCCGGCCGTGCCCACGACCGCGATGACGGTCTCCGGGTTCGGGTCGGCGGCCAGCGCGGCGCGCAGCGCCTCGCCGGTGAACCGGCGGTTCACGGTGGGGACCTTGAAGGCCTCGACGCCGATGATGTTGAAGGTGTTCTTGACCGAGGAGTGGACCTGGTCGGCGACGGCGATCCGCAGCCGCGCCTGCGGCCCGACGCCCAGCTTGCGGCGGGCGGTGTCGCGGGCGACGACGAGGGCGGAGAGGTTGCCCGCCGAGCCGCCGGAGACGAAGGTGCCGCCGGCCGAGGCGGGCAGGCCGGCGCGGTCGGCGATCAGGCGCAGCACCTGGTTCTCGGCGGCGATCGCGCCGGCCGCCTCCAGCCAGGAGATGCCCTGCAGGGACGCGCAGGAGACCACCATGTCGAAGAGCAGCGCGGCCTTGGTCGGGGCGCACGGGATGAACGACAGGTAGCGCGGGCTGTCGGCGGAGATCACCGCGCGGGACAGCTCGTGGTCGTAGAGCTTGAGCACGTCGGCGGGGGCGTTGCCGTCCGCGTTCAGCAGACCGGCCAGCTGGGCGCGCAGGTGCTCGCCGTCACCGGGGTGGTCGAGCGGGACGGGGTCGTACTGCAGCCGGTCCCGCATGTAGTCGAAAACCAGGTCGACCAGGTCGTTGTCGGGCCGGTGCATGCGGTCGGGGGCTGCGGACACGGCTGTCCCTCTCGGCTGTGGGGTGTCGGGGGATGCCCGGTCGGCGGGGCGGTTCACCGCGTGGACCGGACGTGATCAGCGTAGGCAGCGGGAGGGGTTCGCCGCGCGTCGGAACCCGGCTGGTCAGGCAGCTTTCGGGCGTCTTCGGGCCGGTCCGCGCAGGATTCCTGCGCACCGGCCGGAGGGGGCCGGGCGGGGGCGCGGATCAGTGGGTGATCAGCCGATGAGCTGGGAGAGGACGACCGAGGAGCGGCTGCGCTGGACGCCGGGCTCGCGTCGGATGCGCTCGATGACGGCCTCCAGGTGGCGCATGTCGGCGGCACGCAGGTGGACCAGGGCGTCCGGGTCGCCGGTGACCGTCCAGGCGGCGATCACCTCGGGGAACTGGCGCAGGCTGGCGAGGATCTCCTCGGGGGCGGTCCGCTCGCGGCAGTAGACCTCGACGAAGGCCTCGGTCTGCCAGCCGAGCACCGACGGGTCGAGCACCACGGTGAAGCCCCGCACCACGCCGCGCGCCCGCAGCCGGTCGATCCGGCGGCGCACGGCGGTGGCGGAGAGGTTGACCTGGAGGCCGATCTCGGCGTACGAGGCGCGGCCGTCGCGGCCGAGCCGGGCGAGCAGGAGCCGGTCGGTCTCGTCCAGGTCGGCCCCGACCACCTCGTGCGCTCGGCTGCTGGTCATCGGTGCGGGGCTCCACGGGTCGTACGGGTCGGTTGCGGCCTCGGGCGGCGGGCCCTCGGACGGAGGGCGGTAGGGGCGGCTGCCGAAACGGTTCGCCAACCATTCTGGCGGATGTCAGGAGCGAGTTCACCGCTGGCAGATGACGGCCGGTGGTCCGCCGGTGGTCCGCCGCCGGTCGGCAGCCGGTCCGCCGTCAGTCGGCCAGCAGGACGATCTTGCCCCGGGTGCGGCCCTCGGCGCTGAGCGCCTGGGCGGAGGCCGCCTGGGCGAGCGGGAACGTGGAGGCGACGGTGACGGTCAGCCGGCCGTCGTCGGCGAGCGCGGCCAGTTCGGCGAGGTCCGCGGCGTCCGGGCGGACCCAGACGTAGTGGCCGCCGAGGGCCTTCACCCCGAAGTCGGTGATCGAGGCGATCCGACTCCGGTCCGCCACCAGGCTCGCCGAGAGCGGGACGGCGCCGTGGCCGACCAGGTCGAGGGCCGCGTCGACCCCGCCCGGGGCGAGCGCCCGGACCCGGTCGGCCAGGCCCTCGCCGTAGAGCACCGGCTCGGCGCCGAGGCCGCGCAGGTAGTCGTGGTTGCGCTCGCCCGCGGTGCCGATCGCCCGGGCGCCGAGGGCCCGGGCGATCTGGACGGCCAGGTGCCCGACCCCGCCGGCCGCGGCGTGCACCAGCAGGGTCTCCCCCGCCCGCAGCCGCAGCGCCTTGAGGCTCTGCAGCGCGGTGAGCCCGGCCAGCGGCAGGCCGCCGGCCTGGGCCCAGTCCAGTGCGGCCGGCTTGCGGGCGAGGGTGCGGACCGGGGCGGAGACGAGTTCGGCGTAGGTGCCGTGCTCGACGGTGTCCTTGCGGACGTAGCCGTAGACCTCGTCGCCGGGCGCGAACTCGGTGACGCCGCCGCCGACGGCGCGGACCACGCCGGCCAGGTCCCAGCCCATGACGAGCGGGAAGTGCGCGTCCAGCAGGCCGTCCAGCGCGCCGTCCCGGATCTTCCAGTCCACCGGGTTCACCCCGGCCGCCCGCATCTGCACCAGGACCGAGTCCGGACCGACCTTGGGGTCGGGCAGGTCGGTGTACTCGACGACGTCGGGGCCGCCGTAGCGGTTGATCGCGATTGCCTTCATGGCCTGAGCCATACCCGGGCCCGGCCGGATATCGATTCGGCCACGCGAGGACCACCCCAAAACGGTCATCCGGTTCCGCCGGGGTCCGATTCGGCGAGCGGTTCTCGTCACATCGACAGGATGGCCATCGTCACTCTGACGCTAACCGGTTATCATAGATAGCGTCAGATAGACGAAAAGTCTTCAGGCTTGATCGGCCGCACAGAAGGGCACCCGCCCGTGACCACCACCATCACCGAGACCCACGGCGTCGACCCCACTCCGACGCCGCTCGCTCTGCTGCTGCTCGGCCGCGAGGCCGACCCGAACAGCGAGCGCGGCGTCGAGTGCCCCGGCGACCTCCCCCCGGCCTCCGACCCGAACCTCGTCGAGCGCGCCCGCGCCGCCAAGGCCGCGCTCGGTGACCGCGTCTTCATCCTCGGACACCACTACCAGCGCGACGAGGTGATCGAGTTCGCCGACGTCACCGGCGACTCCTTCAAGCTCGCGCGCGACGCCGCGGCCCGCCCGGAGGCCGAGTACATCGTCTTCTGCGGCGTGCACTTCATGGCCGAGTCCGCCGACATCCTGACCGGCGACGCCCAGCAGGTCGTCCTCCCGGACCTCGCGGCCGGCTGCTCGATGGCCGACATGGCCACCGCCGAACAGGTCGCCGAGTGCTGGGACGTGCTGACCGACGCCGGCATAGCCGACGTCACCGTCCCGGTCTCGTACATGAACTCCTCCGCCGACATCAAGGCCTTCACCGGCAAGCACGGCGGCACCATCTGCACCTCCTCCAACGCCGAGCGGGCCCTGGAGTGGGCCTTCGAGCAGGGCCAGAAGGTCCTGTTCCTGCCCGACCAGCACCTCGGCCGCAACACCGCGGTGCGGGACATGGGCTTCTCGCTGGACGACTGCGTCCTGTACAACCCGCACAAGCCGAACGGCGGCCTGACCGCCCAGCAGCTGCGGGACGCCAAGATGATCCTGTGGCGCGGCCACTGCTCGGTGCACGGCCGGTTCAGCGTGGACTCGGTGAACGACGTGCGCGAGCGGATCCCCGGCGTCACCGTGCTGGTGCACCCCGAGTGCAAGCACGAGGTCGCCTCGGCCGCCGACATGGTGGGCTCGACCGAGTACATCATCAAGGCGCTGGACGCCGCCGAGCCCGGCTCCAAGTGGGCCATCGGCACGGAGCTGAACCTGGTCCGCCGCCTGGCCAAGGCCCACCCGGACAAGGAGATCGTCTTCCTGGACCGGACGGTCTGCTTCTGCTCCACCATGAACCGGATCGACCTGCCGCACCTCGTCTGGGCGCTGGAGTCGCTGGTCGAGGGCCGGGTGCCGAACGTGATCACCGTCGACCCGGAGACCGAGAAGTACGCCAAGGCGGCGCTGGACCGGATGCTGGCCCTGCCGTAGCCCGCCCGGGCCGGCCCGGCCACCGGGACACGACGAAAGGGCGGGTCCCCTCCCACCGGAGGGGACCCGCCCTTTCGTCTGGCACCAGCCGCGGCGGCTACTCGGGGTAGCCCGGGATCACACCCTCGCCGTCGGCCATCAACAGCTCGCGGACCTCGTCGATCGTCGCCTCGGCGCTCGGCAGGATCAGCTCGGACGGCGCCAGTGAATCCAGCGGCACCGGAGTGCCGAACTGCTTCACCGCGTCCAGCAGCTTGCCGTAGGCCCGACGGAAGTGCTCCTCGTCCCCCGACTCCACTGCGGTGACGAGCTCGGAGTCGAGCTCGTTGAGCAGGTTCAGGTGGTCGTCGCCCACCTCGTACTGCCCCTCACCCATGACCCTCATGATCATGCCGTGCGTCTCCCTGGTTCGTGGGATGGAGCTCAGATCACTTGTTGTAGTTGATGCGCGGGGTGTCCTGCTGGGGGTGGGCCTCCGGCTGCTGCGGCTTGCCCTGCTCGATCGCGGCCGGACCGGAGGACGGGCCCCCCAGCTCGGCCTTCATCCGGGCCAGCTCCAGCTCGACGTCGGTGCCGCCGGCCACTCGCTCCAGCTCGGCCTCGATGTCGTCCTTGCGGCCGAGACCGCTGGAGTCGTCGAGCGCACCGGACGCCAGCAGCTCGTCGATCGCACCGGCCCGGGCCTGCATCTGGGCCGTCTTGTCCTCGGCCCGCTGGATGGCCAGGCCGACGTCGCCCATCTCCTCCGAGATCCCGGAGAAGGACTCGGCGATACGGGTCTGCGCCTGAGCGGCGGTGTAGGTGGCCTTGATGGTCTCCTTCTTGGTGCGGAAGGCGTCCACCTTGGCCTGCAGCCGCTGGGAGGCGAGCGTGAGCTTCTCCTCCTCGCCCTGGAGGGCCTGGTACTGCGTCTCCAGGTCGGTGATCTGGGACTGCATGTTGGCCCGGCGGGTCAGCGCCTCGCGCGCGAGGTCCTCGCGGCCCAGGGACAGTGCCTTGCGGCCCTGGTCCTCGTACTTCGCCGACTGCTGCTGGAGCTGGGTCAGCTGGAGTTCCAGGCGCTTGCGCGAGGTCGCGACGTCCGCGACGCCACGCCGTACCTTCTGCAGCAGTTCGAGCTGCTTCTGGTAGGAGTAGTCGAGCGTCTCTCGGGGATCCTCCGCCCGGTCCAAGGCCTTGTTCGCCTTGGAGCGGAAGATCAACCCCATACGCTTCATGATTCCGTCGCTCATGGGCCTCGGGTGCCCCCTTCTCCGGCCTGCGGTCTCTATCTCGATACCAGACACGACGAGTGTATGTGCAGCGAGCCCGTCGCCGCAGTGCACCTGCCTGCTACAAGACTGCTACAGCGACCAGCGGAGTTCCTCCTCCCCCGGGTGGATCCGCCTCTCATCCCCTCCATAGTCCATCCGATTGATCCCCTACGGGAAGGGGCCGGGAAACCCCGGCGGGCGCCGACCTCGCGGATTGATACGCGTTTGGGTCCGAGGGGACCCCGAGAAGCCGCCCGGCACCCCGTACGCTGGTGGTGTGTTCCGACGCCGTTCAGATGATGCAGCCGCCTCCGCCACCGTGCTGGAGAAGCCGGACGAGACCCGCCACCCCCAGGCCAAGAAGGGCCGGCCAACGCCCAAGCGCAGTGAGGCCGAGGCCAACCGGCGCACCCGGGTGACGGTGCCCAAGGACCGCAAGGAGGCCGCCCGCCAGGCCCGCGAGCGGATGCGCTCCGAGCGCGAGAAGCAGCGCACCGCGCTGCTGGAGGGCGACGAGCGCCACCTGCCGGCCCGCGACAAGGGCCCGGTGCGCAAGTTCGCCCGCGACTACGTGGACGCCCGCTGGTCGCTCGCCGAGTTCTTCCTGCCCGCCGCCGTGGTCATCCTGGTGCTGAGCATCATCAAGGTGCCCGCCATCCAGCTGCTGTCCACGCTGCTGTTCCTGCTGTTCTTCGTGCTGGTGATCCTGGACTTCGTCCGCCTCGGCTTCGGTCTGCGCAAGCAGTTCGCCGAGCGCTTCGCCGGCCAGAACACCCGCGGCGCGGTCGCCTACGGCCTGATGCGCATCCTGCAGATGCGTCGGCTGCGACTGCCCAAGCCGCAGGTGCGGCGCGGGGAGAAGCCCTGACCGCCGAACCGGTGGACTCCGGCTGGGCCCCCCCGTCCTGGGAGGGGCCCGGCCTGTACGCGCTGCCGGGGCAGGGGGACGGCGGCCACGACCGGATCGGCCAGGAGCGCCGGCTGCCCTCGCGCAGCGGCTCCTTCGCCGGCGGTACCGGCGCCTGGCTGGACCGGCTCGGCGGACTGCGCAACTTCGTCCGCCAGGAGCTGGTCTCCCGGCAGCTCGCCGAGCAACTGGCCGGCCGCACCGCGCAGCGCGTCCTCGACATCGGCTGCGGCCAGGGCACCCAGGCGCTGCGCCTGGCCCGGGCCGGCCACTACGTCACCGGCATCGACTCCGACCCGGTCGCGCTCGGCGTCGCCCAGGGGGCGCTCGCCGAGGAACCGCCGGAGGTCGCCGGGCGGCTGCAACTGCTCAGCGGCGACGCCCACCAGTGCGGGCGCTGGTTCGGCCCGCGCAGCTTCGACGTGGTGCTCTGCCACGGCGTCCTGATGTACCTGCCCGCCCCCGACCCGATGATCGCCTCGCTGGCCCGGCTGCTGGCCCCGGGCGGGCTGCTCTCGCTGCTGGTCCGCAACCGCGACGCGCTCGCCCTGCGGCCCGCCGCCGCCGGGGACTGGCGGGCCGCCCTGCACGCCTTCGAGAGCGACCGGTACTACAACCGGCTCGGGCTGGCCGCGCGCGCCGACCGCCTCACCGACCTCACCGTCACCCTCTCCGAGGTGTCGGTGCCGCTGAAGCACTGGTACGGCGTACGGGTCTTCACCGACAACGCGCCCGACGACGCGACCCCGCCGGTGGACGGGCGGCAGCTGGCCCAGCTGCTGGAGGCCGAGGACCGGGCCGGCCGCACCGACCCGTACCGGCAGGTCGCCGCGCTGCTGCACGTGGTCGGGGCCAAGTAGCGGCCCCGCGACGGCGGTTACGCCTCGTGCAGGCTCATCGAGTAGATCACCCGGTCGTCGTCCAGCAGGACCGCCGTGTCGATGCCGTCCTCGGCGAGCTGCTTCCAGGACTCCCCGATCCAGGTCTCGGCGTCCCCCTGGCCGGCGAACTCCTCCTGGGCGCCCTCCGGCACCACCGCGGTGCCGTCCGCCTTCTCGTACCGCCACGTCCAGACCATGCCCGGCTCCTCCCACCGACGACGCTGCCTGCGTGCTGCGCACCTTAGCCTGCCCGGCCCGATCTTCCGTATGCCTGGCCGGACGGTCCGGATGCCCGGTCGGGCAGGATGGGCGGCATGGCGATCCACCACCCGCTCCCCCGCACGCTGCTGCTCGGCGGCGCCCGCTCCGGCAAGTCCACCCGGGCCGAGCAGCTGCTCGCCGACCACCCGGACGTCCTGTACGTGGCCACCGGCGGCACCCGGGACGGCGACACGGAGTGGGCCCAGCGGGTCGCGCTGCACCGCGAGCGGCGGCCGGCGAGCTGGCGCACCGCCGAGACCTGCGACCTGGAGGCCGTGCTGGCCGACCGGACCGACCCGGCGCCGGTGCTGGTCGACTGCCTGGCGCTGTGGCTGACCGCCGTGATGGACGAGTGCGGCGCCTGGGACGACGCGGTCTGGGCGGCGGACGGGGAGGCCGCCGTCCAGCGGCGCTGCGAGGCCCTGGCGCGGGCCTGGGCGGCCACCGGGCGCACGGCCGTCGCGGTCAGCAACGAGGTCGGGATGGGCGTCGTCCCGGCGACCGCCGCCGGCCGGCGCTTCCGCGACACCCTGGGCCGGCTGAACATGGCCGTGGCGGACGCCTCCGAGCGTGTGCTGCTGGTCGTGGCCGGGCAGGTTCTGACCGTCAAGCCAGCCGCCGCCTGAACATCTGCGGCGTGTAGCCTTCCGGACGATGGACACGACCGTGGATCTCGATACGTTCTCCTCGCTCGTCGAGCGCCCCGACGAGAGCGCCCGACGGGCCGCCGAGGAACTCTGGCAGGAGGCCGGCCGACCGCGCGGCGGGCTCGGCAAGCTGGAGGAGCTGGGCAGCTGGCTGTCGTCCGTACAGGGGCGATCCCCCGTGCGGCCGGTGTCGGCCCCCAAGGTGCTGCTGTTCGCCGCCGACCACGGCGTGGCCGCGCTCGGGGTGTCCCGGCTGCCCGCCAAGGGCGGCACCGCCGCGCGGGTGCGCGCCGTCCTGGACGGCACCGCGCCGGTCACCCGGCTGGCCCGGCGCTACGGCGCCGAGGTGCGGGTCGTCGACGTCGCGGTGGACGCCGACCCCGCCGACTTCCCGGACGACGTGGTCACCCACCGGATCCGGCGCGGCTCCGGCCGGATCGACGTCGAGGACGCGCTCACCCCCGCGGAGACCGCGCGGGCCTTCCGGGCCGGCATGGCCGTCGCCGACGAGGAGGCCGACGCCGGCACCGACCTGGTGCTGCTCGGCGACCTCGGCGTCGGCGCCACCACCGTCGCCGCCGTCCTGGTCGGCGCGCTGTGCGGAACGGACGCGGCCGCCGTCACCGGGCGCGGCTCGGGCATCGACGACCGGGTCTGGATGGTCAAGTGCGCCACCATCCGCGACTCCCTGCGGCGGGCCCGGCCCGTCCTCGGCGACCAGCTGGCGCTGCTCGGCGCCACCGGCGGGGCCGACTTCGCGGCGATCACCGGTTTCCTGCTCCAGGCCGCGGTGCGACGGCTCCCGGTGGTGCTGGACGGCGTCGTCTCGGCGGCCTGCGCGCTGGTCGCGCAGCGGATCGCCTTCCGCGCGCCGGAGTGGTGGCGGGCCGGGCAGTCCAGTGGCGAACCCGCCCAGGCCAAGGCCTACGACCGGCTCACCCTGACGCCGTTGCAGGACCAGGGGATCACCATGGGCGAGGGCCTCGGCGCGCTGCTGGCCCTGCCGCTGCTCCAGGCCGCGGGCGACGCGCTCGCGGACGAGGCCCCGCGGCCGTTCGTGCCGTCGGCACCGAAGGAGCAGCCGAAGCTGCCCTCGGCGGCGGACCTGCTGCGGCGGCTGTAGGACGGTTGTAGGAGACCCGCGGCAACCTGAGGCACCAGGATCATCGGCGCCCCGTCCGGCACATCGGACGGGGCGCTTCCGTTCGAAGGGAAACACGTCGTGCAGGGCGCCAGTTGGGCCGAGGGGCTCCGGTTCGGGTTCGGGACGCTGTCCGTGCTGCGGGTGCGGGTGGAGCGGTGGGACCGGGCCGCGGCGGCGCGGGCGATGACGGCGGCCCCGGTGGTGGGGCTGGTGCTCGGCTCGGCGGCCGCCGGGGCGGGGTCACTGGTGGCCTGGCGGGCCGGCGGACCGCTCGGCGCGGTGGCGGCGGTGGGGGTGCTGGCCGTGCTCACCCGGGGGCTGCACCTGGACGGTCTGGCGGACGTGGCCGACGGCCTGGGCAGCGGGAAACCGGCCGAGGACGCGCTGCGCATCATGAAGCAGTCCGACATCGGCCCGTTCGGCGTCCTGACCCTCGTTCTCGTGCTGCTGGCCCAGATCGCGGCGCTGGCCGGACAGTTCGCCGAGTCGACCACGCGCGGCGCGCTCGCGGTGCTGGCGTCGGCGGTGACCGCGCGGTGCGCGCTCGCCTGGGGCTGCCTGCGGTCGGTGCCGGCCGCCCGGCCGGGCGGCCTGGGCGCGATGGTGGCGGGCACCGTGGCACCCGCCGGAGCGGTCGCGGGGACGGCCGCCGCGGCGCTCGCCCTGGCAGGACTCGGACTGTTTGACGGATCGTCAGCCTTCCGTCTCCCCCTGGCCGTTGCGCTCGGCGTCGGCTGCGCCCAGCTGCTGCTCCGGCGCTGCGTACGGCGGTTCGGCGGAATCACCGGGGACGTGCTCGGCGCGATGTCGGAAACCGCCGCGACCGCCTCGCTGTTCGCCCTGGCGTTGCTCGGCTGATACCGGGCGGCGCGTGATCCCACCATGCGGACTACCATGCGGGGAGCACCGCAGCCCTGCACCGTCGCAGGTCCTGCCCGCCCGGCGTGACCCGAGGAGCCGGGGCCTCTGGTGTGCGTGGCCGCGACCTGCGCGGGTGCGCGCGCCAGGGGGCCCGGACCCGGAGCGTGCCGGGCGGTCCGGCCTGCGACGGCGGGTTGCGCCGGTGCGGCAGCCTCGCCGCAACCGGCCGTGGACCGCGAAAGAACAGGACGCATTACGTGACTGCATTGTCTGTGAGCACCTCCTCCGCCGCCTCGCTGCGCGCGGACGCCCTGGTGGTCGGTGTCGCCAAGGGCCCCAAGGGCATCGTGCTGGCCCCCGGCTCCGAGGCCGTGAACGAGGCGTTCGAGGGCAAGCTGACCGAGGTCCTCAGCACCCTGGGCGCGACCGGCGCCGAGGGCGAGGCCGTCAAGGTGCCCTCCCCCGCCGGCCTGAAGGCCGCGCTCGTGCTCGCGGTCGGCCTCGGCGAGGCCGCCGAGACCGGCTACCAGCTGGAGGCGCTGCGCCGCGCCGCTGGTGTCGCCGCCCGCACCCTGGCCGGCGCCAAGAAGGCCGCGCTGGCCCTGCCGACCGAGTCCGCGGACGAGGTCGAGGCCGTCGCGCTGGGCGGCCTGCTCGGCTCGTACGCCTTCGGCACCTACAAGGCCGACGGCAGCGGCAAGGAGCCGGTCGGCGAGCTGGTCGTGCTGGCCCCCCGCAAGGGCAGCAAGGACGCCAAGGCGGCCGTGGAGCGCGCCGCCGCGGTCGGCGAGGAGATGAACCGGGCCCGCGACCTGGTCAACACCGCGCCGAACGACCTGAACCCGAAGAGCTTCGCCGCGATCGCCCAGGCGGCCGGCAAGGAGCACGGCCTCAAGGTCGAGGTGCTGGACGAGAAGGCGCTGCTCAAGGGCGGCTTCGGCGGCCTGCTGGGCGTCGGCAACGGCTCGGCCAACCCGCCGCGGCTGGTGAAGGTGGCCTACACCCACCCGAAGGCGAAGGCCACGCTGGCCTTCATCGGCAAGGGCATCACCTACGACTCGGGCGGCATCTCGCTGAAGCCGGCCGGCCACAACGAGACCATGAAGTGCGACATGGCCGGCGCCGCCGCCGTGTTCGCCGCCGTGGTGGCCGCCAAGCGCCTGGGCCTGGCCGTCAACGTGACCGGCTGGCTGGCGCTGGCCGAGAACATGCCGTCCGGCTCCGCCACCCGCCCCGGCGACGTGCTGCGCATGTACGGCGGCAAGACCGTCGAGGTGCTGAACACCGACGCCGAGGGCCGTCTGGTGCTGGCCGACGCGATCGTGCGCGCCGGCGAGGAGAACCCGGACGTCATCGTCGACGTGGCGACCCTGACCGGCGCCATGGTGCTGGCCCTGGGCAACCGCACCTTCGGCGTGATGTCCAACAACGACGAGCTGCGCGAGACCCTGCACACCGTCTCGGGCGAGGTCGGCGAGCAGTCCTGGCCGATGCCGCTGCCGGCCGAGCTGCGCAAGGGCATGACCGAGTCGACCATCGCCGACCTGGCGAACATGGGCGAGCGGATGGGCGGCGGCCTGGTGGCCGGCCTGTTCCTGAAGGAGTTCGTGGCCGAGGGCATCGACTGGGCGCACCTGGACATCGCCGGCCCGGCGTTCCACGAGAGCGCCCCGTTCGGCTACACCCCGAAGGGCGGCACCGCGAGCGCGGTGCGCACCCTGGTCCGGTTCGCCGAGCAGACCGCGGCGGGCGGCAAGGCCTGATCAGGCACTGAGTCGACGGGGGTCCGGCGCGCGTGCGCCGGGCCCCCGTCGGCGTTCGCGCGCCGACGCCGGTTACCTGCGAGTAGACCGGGACCCCGGCCCGCACCTCTGTTCGCTGCGGGCGAAACTTTGTTCCACCCTGCGGAAGAGGTGGCACCGCAAGGCCGCGCCGACGCCCGTCCGGCGGCTGTCAACCCCGCGTTGAGCTGCAATGATGCCCTTCCGTCGGGGGTATTCCCGCCCCGGTGACTGCTCTGTGGGACACCCCTGGGGTGGACCCGGACATCAGCCACCGCGAACAAGTGCGAAGATGTATTTCCGGCACGACTGGGCGCCTCACAAAGGCTTCCGACCCCACCGGACCGCGACCGGCCCGGCGACCCACCCCATTGCATGGAGGACGTGACGTGGCGAACGACGCCAGCACCGTTTTCGACGTAGTCATTCTCGGAGGCGGAAGCGGCGGTTACGCCGCGGCGCTCCGCGCCGCTCAGCTGGGCCTGAGCGTCGCCCTGGTCGAGAAGGGGGAGCTGGGCGGCACCTGCCTGCACCGCGGCTGCATCCCGACCAAGGCTCTGCTGCACGCCGCCGAGATCGCGGACGAGACGAAGGAGGCCGCCGAGTTCGGCGTTCTGGCCACCTTCCAGGGCATCGACATCAACGGCGTCCACAAGTACAAGGACGACGTCATCGCCGGCCTGTACAAGGGCCTCCAGGGCCTGGTCGCCTCCCGCAAGGTCACCTTCATCCAGGGCGCGGGCAAGCTCTCCTCGCAGACCTCGGTGGACGTCAACGGCCAGCGCATCGAGGGCCGCCACATCGTCCTGGCCACCGGCTCCGTGCCGCGCTCGATCCCGGGCCTGGAGATCGACGGCAACCGCGTGATCTCCTCGGACCACGCCCTCAAGCTCGACCGCATCCCGAAGTCGGTCGTCATCCTCGGCGGCGGCGTGATCGGCGTCGAGTTCGCCTCGGTCTGGAAGTCCTTCGGCGTCGAGGTCACCATCGTCGAGGCGCTGCCGCACCTCGTCCCGCTGGAGGACGAGAACTCCTCCAAGCTGCTGGAGCGCGCGTTCCGCAAGCGCGGCATCAAGTTCGAGCTGAAGGCCCGCTTCTCGGGCGTCGAGTACACCGAGACCGGTGTCCGCGTCTCCACCGAGAACGGCAAGCAGATCGACGCCGACCTGCTGCTCGTCGCCATCGGCCGCGGCCCGGTCTCGTCCGGCCTCGGCTACGAGGAGAACGGCGTCGCGATGGACCGCGGCTACGTCCTGGTCGACGAGTACATGCGCACCAACGTGCCCACCATCTCGGCCGTCGGCGACCTCGCCCCGACCCTGCAGCTGGCCCACGTCGGCTTCGCCGAGGGCATCCTGGTCGCCGAGCGCCTGGCCGGCCTCAAGCCGGTGCCGATCGACTACGACGGCGTCCCGCGCGTGACCTACTCCAACCCCGAGGTGGCCTCCGTCGGCATCTCCGAGGCCAAGGCCGTCGAGCTGTACGGCAAGGAGAAGGTCGTCACCCTCAAGTACAACCTGGCCGGCAACGGCAAGAGCAAGATCCTGAAGACCGCCGGCGAGATCAAGCTCGTCCAGGTCAAGGACGGCGCCGTGGTCGGCGTCCACATGGTCGGCGCCCGCATGGGCGAGCAGGTCGGCGAAGCTCAGCTGATCTACAACTGGGAGGCCCTGCCGGCCGAGGTCGCGCAGCTCATCCACGCGCACCCGACCCAGTCCGAGGCCCTGGGCGAGGCGCACCTGGCGCTGGCCGGCAAGCCGCTGCACGCGCACGACTGATCACGCCACCACCCCCCATTTCCAGTACGCAAGACTTGATAGGAGTCGCTGAAACCATGGCGGTCTCAGTAACACTGCCCGCGCTGGGCGAGAGCGTTTCCGAGGGCACCGTCACCCGTTGGCTGAAGGCCGAGGGTGAGCGTGTCGAGGTCGACGAGCCGCTGCTCGAGGTGTCGACCGACAAGGTCGACACCGAGATCCCGTCGCCGGCCTCCGGCATCCTGGCCTCGATCAAGGTCGGCGAGGACGAGACCGTCGACGTCGGCGCCGAGCTGGCGATCATCGACGACGGCTCCGGTGCCCCGGTCGCCGCCGCGGCCCCGGCCGCCGAGGCCGCGCCCGTCGCCGCCCCGGCCCCGGTCGTGGAGGCGCCCGCCGCCCCCGCCCCGGTCGCCGCTGCCGCCCCGGCGGCTCCGGCTGCCGCTCCGGCCGCCGACGCCACCCCGGTCCTGCTGCCCGCGCTGGGCGAGTCGGTCACCGAGGGCACCGTCACCCGCTGGCTGAAGGCCGAGGGTGAGACGGTCGAGGTCGACGAGCCGCTGCTCGAGGTCTCCACCGACAAGGTCGACACCGAGATCCCGTCGCCGATCGCCGGTGTCGTGGTGAAGATCCTGGTCGGCGAGGACGAGACCGCCGAGGTCGGCGCCCAGCTCGCGCTGATCGGTGCCGCGGGTGCCGTCGCCGCCGCCCCGGCCCCGGTCGCCGCCCCGGCCCCGGTCGCCGCCCCGGCTCCGGTCGCTGCTCCGGCTCCCGTCGCCCCGGCTGCTCCGGCTCCCGTCGCCGCCGCTCCGGCCCCGGTGGCCCCGGCCGCGCCCGCTCCGGTCGCCGCCCCGGCTCCCGTCGCGCCGGCTGCCCCGGTGGCCGACGCCGGTGACGCCTACGTCACCCCGCTGGTGCGCAAGCTCGCCGCCGAGCACGGTGTCGAGCTGTCCTCCGTCGCCGGTACCGGCGTCGGCGGCCGCATCCGCAAGCAGGACGTCGTCGCCGCCGCGGAGGCCGCCAAGGCCGCTCCGGCCCCGGTCGCCGCCGCCGCCCCGGCCGCTGCCCCGAAGGCCGCCGCCGCGCCGTCCGCCCTGCGCGGCCAGACGGTCAAGATGACCCGCATGCGCAAGGTCATCGGCGACAACATGCTGAAGGCCCTGCACGAGCAGGCCCAGCTGACCAGCGTGGTCGAGGTGGACGTCACCAAGATCATGTCGCTGCGCGGCAAGGCCAAGGAGGGCTTCCTCGCCCGCGAGGGCGTCAAGCTGTCCCCGATGCCGTTCTTCGTCAAGGCCGCCGCCCAGGCACTGAAGACCCACGCGGTCGTCAACGCCCGGATCAACGAGGCCGAGGGCACCATCACCTACTTCGACACCGAGAACATCGGTATCGCGGTGGACTCCGAGAAGGGTCTGATGACCCCGGTCATCAAGGGTGCGGGCGACCTCAACATCGCCGGCATCTCGAAGAAGACCGCCGAGCTGGCCGCCAAGGTCCGCGACAGCAAGATCACCCCGGACGAGCTGTCCGGCGCCACCTTCACCATCAGCAACACCGGCTCGCGCGGTGCGCTGTTCGACACCGTGATCGTGCCGCCGAACCAGGTCGCCATCCTGGGCATCGGTGCCACCGTCAAGCGCCCGGTGGTCATCGAGGCCGACGGCGGCACCGCCATCGGCATCCGCGACATGACCTACCTGTCGCTCTCCTACGACCACCGCCTGGTGGACGGCGCCGACGCCGCCCGCTACCTGGTCGCGGTCAAGGAGATCCTGGAGGCCGGCGAGTTCGAGGTCGAGCTCGGCCTGTAAGGCACTGCTGGTCCGCGGTTTCGGCTGCACGGAGCCCCGCGTCGTCCCTGGGCGGTTTCTAGGGATCGTTGCAACACGTGGTCGGTTGTTCAGGCCGCGATGAGTTTATGCAGGCGCTCGGCTGGGGTTTCCCAGCCGAGCGTT
>NZ_JBEOUK010000059.1:0-50075 GCF_040304045.1 Kitasatospora sp. NPDC094016 | reverse complement strand
GCGCGTGTAGCCCCACGCTCGGTAGGACGCCTGGGCCGCAGTCGCCTCCGGTCGGGTGTTCAGCATCACCCGGGCGTTGTCGATTCCCTCGATGACCGGCTGCTCGGTGACGGCGAGCTCCGGCACGTGCCGGTCGCCGCCGGGCAGCGGGTACGGCACGGTGGCGTTGCGCGGCAGCTCCCACGCGGCGCACGCCACCCCGGGCAGCTGCGCCGGGGCGCTCCAGCTCTCGTACCGCAGCCAGGCGGCGAACGGGACCAGCGGGCTGAACTCGGCGAAGGGGTACAGCTGGTGGTCCAGCGCGGTGGTGGCGGCCGTGCGGACGCGGCCCAGCAGTTCGGCGAACCCGGGCTCTCCGGCGGCGTCCACCCGCAGCAGCAGCGACTGGACGAAGCAGCCGACCGCGCGTTCCGCCTCCGGCCTGGTGCGGCCGGGCACCGGGGTCATCAGGACGAAGTCCCGCTGTCCGCTGCGGGCGGCCAGCAGCCCGCTCCACACCGCCGCCATCGCGAGGAACGGGGTGGCCCCCAGCTCCGCCGCCCGGGCCCGCAGCGCGCCCGCCCGCTCGGCCGGCACCTCCAGCGTCCGGGCGGCGCTCAGCACCACCTCGGTGTCCTGCCGCCCCGGGAACGGGTCGATCGCCGCGGGGGCGCCCGCGAGCGCCGTCGCGAAGTGCGCCCGGGTGGTCGGCCAGTGCGCGTTCGACCACTCCACCAGCTCCCGGTACGCCGGGCCGGGCCGGTCGGGCGGCGCCGGGCGGCCGCCGCGCAGCGCCGAGTACAGCACGCCCAGGTCGCGCAGCAGCACGCCCAGCGACCAGCCGTCGGCGACGATGTGGTGGACCGCCAGCATGACGACGTGGTCCCCGGGGCCCCGGCTCACCACGGCGAGCCTGGTCATCGCCCCCGAGGCCAGGTCGGTCAGCCGGTCGCGTTCGGCGACGAGCCGGGCCGACACCTCCGCATCGCTCGCGCCGGGGGCGTCCAGCAGCACCACGTCCGCGCGCGGCTCGTCGTCGAGCACGGCCCGCAGCACCCCCGGTTCGGCGTCCGGCACCGGGACGAACCTGGTGCGCAGCGCGGGGTGGCGGCGGATCGCCTGGTGGAGGGCGTCGACCAGGGTGTCCGTCCGCAGCTCCTCCAGCACCCGGAACATCACCGCCACCGAGCCGACGTTGCGGCCCTGCGCCTCGGCCATCCAGCGCAGGAAGTTCTCCTGCTGCGCGGTGAGCGGGAGCTCGTGCGGCTGGGCGCGCAGCGAGCGCAGGAAAGCCGTCGCCTCGGCCTCGGCCGGTACCGCCGGCCCGGCGGTACCGGCCGAGGCCGCCGCCTGCTCCAGCCAGGCGGCCTGGGCCCGCAGCGAGGGCCGCTCGAACACCAGGGCCGTACCGGCCGCCACGCCGAACTCGGCGGAGATCGCGGCGGCCAGCTGGACGGCCCGGAAGGAGTCCCCGCCGAGCGCGAAGAACTCGTCCTCCACGGCCCGGACCGGCCGCCCCAGGACGCCCCGCCACAGCTCGGCCAGCGCGCGCTCCCGGGCGGTGGCCGGTGCGGTGCCGACGGCGGGCACGGGCTCCTCGAACCTGGCCCGGAGCCGGTGCTTGACGACCTTGCCGCTGGGGTTGCGCGGCAGCGAGTCCGTCACCAGCAGGCGTACGGGCAGTTCGGCCCGGGCGAGCCGCTCGCCGAGGAAGAGCCGCAGCCCGTCGAGGTCGATCCCGCCCGGGAGCGGGACCACGGCCGCCACCGGCACCTGACCCATCACCGGGTGCGCAAGCCCGAGCGCGGCGGCGTCGGCGACCTGCGGGTGCTCGTGCAGCACCGCCTCGATGCGCAGCGTGGAGACCTTCAGCGCACCGGACTTGACGATGTCGCTCTCGCGGTCGACCAGGTGGAGGTAGCCGTCCCCGTCCAGCCGGCCCAGGTCGCCCATCCGCACCCAGCCGTCGCGGAACACGGTGTCGGAGTCCGCGCCGACGTACCCCCGGGGCGGGCCCGGCTGGCGCAGCCAGAGTTCGCCGGTGTCGCCGGGCGCGACGGGCCGCCCGGCCTCGTCCAGGATCCGCAGGTCGGCCGGGTCGGTGGGGCGGCCGACCGACCCGGGGCGGCCGGCGTCCACGATCGCGGAGATCTGGGCGGGGGAGGCCTCGGCGGAGGTGTAGGTGTTGACGACGGTCGCCTTGGGCAGGGCGGCGCAGAGCCCGGCGGCGACGGCGGGCGGGAGCGCGGCGGCCGAGCAGCTGACCAGGAGGACACTGCTCAGGTCCCGGCGCTCGGCGATCCCGGAGTTCAGCAGTTCCACCGCCATCGACGGCACCAGGAAGACGGTGCCCGCGCCGTACTCCTCGACCACCCGGCCGAACTCCTCCGCGTCGAAGCGCGGCAGGCAGATCGTGGCCGGCTGCGCGGTCAGCGCGTTCACCAGGACGACCTGGGCGGCGTTGGTCCCGATCGGGAAGGCGTGCACCGCGTAGCGCGAGTGCGCGTACGGGCGGGGGCGGGGGTTGAGGACGAGCCCGGCGGTCAGGCTGGCGTGCGCGGCCCGGACGCCCTTCGGGGTGCCGGTGGTGCCGGAGGTGCCGATGATCTGGGCGAGGTCCCCGGGAGCGGCCCGATACGGCGGTTCGGCGGCGCTGTTCTCGCCGTGACCGCTGCCCTCGCTGTCACCACGGCCCTCGCCGTCACCGCTGTTCTCCAGGTCGTCGAGGGTGAAGGTGGGCAGCGCGGTGCGCGGCCCGTTCCCGGCTATCGCCCAGCGCGCCCCGGCGGCATCGACGAGCCGCGCGACGTCCGTTCCGGAGAGGTCCGCACGGATCACCAGCCCCGCCGCGCCCGCGTAGTGCGTGGCCAGGAACGCCACGGCGTACGCGTCCCACTCCCGGTTGTCGAGCAGCAGCGCCACCCGGTCCCCGGGCCGTACCCCGGCCCGGGCCAGCCCGTGCGCGGCCCGCACCGCCCGGTCGCGCCACCGGCCGTAGGTGAGGCTGCCCCCGCCCGGCACCAGCAGCGCCTCCCGGTCGGGGTGCAGCGCCGCCCGGTGGTCCAGCAGGGCGGGGAGGGTGAGGGGCACGGGGACGGGCTGAGCGTTGATGACGACTCCCGGAGGGGCTGCTGACCGCTGAGTGATCCAGAACGTATCGGAGCAGTGAAGGAAGGCGCCAGATCCGTTCACATGTCGTCACGACCACCCGTCGGCAGCGGGCGCGCGGACGGGACAATGACGGGCGTGACAGACGTGACGCTGAACCTCTGGCGCCGGCCCCTCGGCGCGCTGCCGGCCGAGGTGTGCGACCGGACCGACCTGACCGTGCTCATCATCGCCGAGACCGGCCTGACCGAACTGCCGCCCGAGGTCGGCAGGTTGCGACGGCTTCGCACCCTCGACCTCGGACACAACCGGCTCACCGCCCTGCCCGCCGAACTGGGCGAGCTGACCGGGCTCGCCGACTTCCTCTACCTGCACGACAACGCGCTGACCGCGTTGCCGGCCGCGCTCGGCCGCCTCACCGCGCTGCGCTACCTCAACGTCGGCGACAACCGGCTCACCGAACTCCCCGCCGCCATCGGCGAGATGACCTCCCTGGTCGAGCTGCGTGCCCAGCGCAACCGGCTCACGGCGCTGCCCGACCGCCTCGGCGAACTGACCGCGCTGCGTGAACTCTGGCTGTGCGGGAACAGCTTGACCGCCCTGCCGGACACCTTCGGCGGCCTCACCGCGCTGCGCGAACTCGAACTGCGCGACAACGCGCTCGCCGAGGTGCCACCGGTGCTCGCCGGGCTGCCACTGCTGCGCCGGCTCGACCTGCGGGGCAACCGGATCACCGAACTGCCGCACTGGCTGGCCGAACTGCCCGCACTGGAGAAGCTGGACCTGCGGTGGAACGAGGCGCGCCCCTCGCCGCGACTGCTCGCCGCGCTCGACGCGCGGGGCTGCGCCGTCCTGTTCTGAGCGGCCGCGGATAAAGATCACCACGGCGGTCGGTGCCCTGTTATCGTGGATCGCATGAAGCGCGCTGCACTCGCCACGACGACGCCGGAGAGAGTCCCGGTGCGCTGACTGCTGACCTAGTCCGAAGCCCCGGGGCGAGTGCCCCGGGGCTTCGCCGTTTCCGGACCACTCGCCCGCAGACCCGAGTGGAGACCACCCCATGCACGACGACGCCGCGCACGACCGCCCTGCACACGACCGCCCTGCGCACGACCACCGCAAGCTCGGCCGCGAACTCGACCTGTTCGACACCGACCCGCTGATGGGCTCCGGCCTGCCCTACTGGCTGCCCGACGGCGCCGCGATCCGGCACACCCTGGAGGAGTTCATCCGCGAGCGCGAGCGGCGGGCCGGCTACCGCCACGTGTACTCGCCGGTGCTCGGCAAGCGCGAGCTGTACGAGATCTCCGGCCACTGGGCGCACTACCGCGACGACATGTTCCCACCCATGGAACTGGGCTCGGAGGAGATGGTGCTCCGGCCGAGCCTCTGCCCGCACCACGCCCTGATCTACCGCTCCCGACCTCACAGCTACCGGGAACTCCCACTGCGGATGGCCGAGTTGGGCGGCATGTACCGCTCCGAACCGTCCGGCGTGCTGGGTGGGCTGACCAGGGTCCGGGCGATCCAGCTGAACGACGCGCACGTGTTCTGCACCCCGGAGCAGGCCGCCGAGGAGGCCGTCGCCGCACTGGAGCTGATCCGCGCGGCACACCGCGCGCTCGGTGTCGAACCGGTCCGCTACCGGCTCTCGCTGCCCGGCGCGGGCGGCAAGTACGTGGCGGATCCGGCCCTCTGGGAGCGGGCCACCGCGCTGCTCACCGACGTGCTGGAACGCTCAGGCGTGCCGTTCGAGGCGGCAGCGGGCGAGGCCGCCTTCTACGGGCCGAAGATCGACGTGCAGATCGCCGACGGCGCCGGGCGCGAGTTCACCCTCTCCACCGTGCAGATCGACTTCCACCAGCCCGAGCGCTTCGGCCTGCACTACATCGGCCCGGACGGCGCGAAACACCGGCCGGTGATGGTCCACCGCAGCGTGATCGGCAGCGTGGAGCGGGTGGTCGCCCACCTCATCGAGCTGTACGGCGGCGCCTTCCCGGCCTGGCTGGCCCCGGCGCAGGTGGTGCTGCTGCCGGTCTCCGAGGGCGAACTGCCGCAGGCCGAGCGGCTCCGGCGGCGCTGCCTCGACCTCGGGTTGCGCGCCGAGGTCGCCGGGCCCGAGCACGGCAGCCTGGGCGCCCGGATCCGGGCGGCGCGCCTGGTCCCGTACCAGGCCGTGATCGGGGCCAAGGAGGCCGTGGACGACCGGGTCGCGCTGCGGCTGCGGGACGGCCGCCGGCTCGAACCGCTGCCCGCGGAGGAGGCGTGGGCCAGGATCGGCGCGCTGGTGGCGGCGTGCAGCGCCGACCTCTGGGCGGACGACCCCGCGCGCCGACCGGGCGGGGCGGGTCAGTAGGACTGGAGCTCGATCAGGTGGCCGTCCGGGTCCCGCAGGTGGGCGCTGCGCAGGTTCGGGCCCCACTGGGGCCGGTCGGTCGGGCCGGCGACCGGGGTGGCGCCGTGGCGCAGGCAGAGGGCGAACGCGTCGTCCACGGAGGCCACCCGGAGGACCAGCATCGCGGCGTCCTGGGCGGGGGCGGCCGGGCGTTCGGGCAGGCCGGCGGTGCCCAGGGCGGCGGCCATCGCGGCGCGGTCGAAGAGCACCAGGACGGCCTGCCCGTCGACGTCCCAGTTGGCGTAGGGGCCTTCGGGGGCG
Source organism: Kitasatospora sp. NPDC094016 (assembly GCF_040304045.1). NCBI lineage: Bacteria > Bacillati > Actinomycetota > Actinomycetes > Kitasatosporales > Streptomycetaceae > Kitasatospora > Kitasatospora sp. NPDC094016. Next base: position 44,332 of record NZ_JBEOUK010000059.1, on the reverse strand, counting down.
CCCTTGACCAGGGCGGCGCCGGTGAGGGGCGGCAGGACCGCCCGGTAGAACCCGAAGCACTCGGCGAAACGGGTCACGAGCAGGCGGGGGTACAGGGCGTCCACGGTCGAAGCTCCCGGGATCGAGGATTCAGCGGGTCGGATCGGTCGAATATTAGTGGGTCGGCACCCACTATAGGGGCGGACCCTAGACTGGCGCCATGGCCCCCGAACCCCCGCTCCCCGAATCCCTGCTCGCCGAACTCCCGCTGTCCGCTTCCTCTCTGCCGCCGACGCTGCTCGACCTCAGTACCTACCTGCTCTCCCGGATCGGCCGGACGGCACGGGGTCGCCTCGCCGAGCAGCTCGCCGAACACGGCCTCCGGCTCTGGGACATGGCCGTGCTGGCCGCGCTCGCCGACTTCGGGCCGCACGCCCAGCGGGACCTGGTCCAGCGGCTGGGCATCGACCCGAGCGACCTCGCCAAGGTCGCCGACCAGCTGGCCGCCGCCGGATACGTCGAGCGCGTCCGGGACCCGGCGGACCGGCGGCGGGTCTCGGTCTCGGTCACCGGCGCCGGGCGGGCGCTGCTCGCGGAGCTGGACGCCCGGGCGCGCGCGGTGCAGGACGAGGTGCTGGCGCCGCTGGACGCGCGGGAACGGCAGCTGCTGCACGGCCTGCTGCTGCGCGTCCACCAGGGCCAGCAGGGGCCGGGGGAGCGGCGCGGCCTCTGAGGCCCGCTCAGCCGGCCGGCCCGGGGCGGCGGGCACCGGCGAACTCGCCCGCCCAGCGCGGGACGTCGAGGGCGTGCTCGACCCGGGCGACCAGCGTCCCGGTGCGCTCGGCGTGGATCATCGCGCCGTCGCCGACGTGGATCCCGACGTGGTGCAGCGGCGCGTCCGGGCGGGAGAAGAACAGCAGGTCGCCCGGGGCGAGGGCGTCACGCTCCACCGGGGCGCCGCGGTGGAACTGGGCGACGGTGTAGTGCCCGAGCTCGACCGTGCCGTGGCTGGCCCGGTACCAGCAGTAGAGGGACAGGCCGCTGCAGTCGAAGCCGACCGTGCTCTCGCCCATGCAGACGCCGTCCAGGTAGCCGTTCTCGTCGTCGCAGAAGCCGAGGCTCGCCCCCAGCCGGTCGCCGCCGCCCCAGGCGTACGGCACGCCGAGCTGGGCGGTGGCCACCTCGGCGACCCGGCGGCCCAGGGCGCCGGCCGCGGACGCCGGGGTGTCCGACCGGGTTGTCGCGGTCGCCGTCGCGGTCGGGGCGAGGGCCGGGACGAGCCCCGCCCCGAGTGCCAGGCCCAGCATCCGGCGCCGGCGGACCCCGGAGGCCTCGTCGCGGTACGGCGGTCGGGATTCCATGGGTGACCTCCTGCTGTCGGCGCGGCGTCGACGACCCGCGCGGGTGACGGCCACCAGGATTCCGGGCGGGTGGGTCGGCCCGCCATCACCCGCAACGGTGAATCGTGGACGCGACGGGCCTGTGGCGGACGGGGCTGCGCTGGTAAATGGTTTGACGGTCGTTCAGAAGAGGCCAACGATGGGCGCGAACGTTCGGCCACGACCCTTCGGAGTGCCCCTTGAGCAACACCGTCAAGCTGATCCGCAGCTCCCGCCTCACCCCGGCCGTCGACTACGCCTACGCGGCCCTGGTCGACGCCCCGGCCCGTTCGCTCTGGCTCGCCGGCGCCTGCCCGCTCGACGCCGAGGGGCGGACGGTCGCCGTCGGCGACTACGCGGGCCAGGCGCACCAGGTGATGCGGAACCTGATAACCGTGCTGGAGGACGCCGGCGCCGGGCTGACCGACGTCGCCCGGACGACGGTGTACGTGGCCTCCGCCGACCAGGCGGACCTGGTCGCGGTGTGGGACGTGTACCGCGCCTACATGGGGGAGCACGACGCCCCCAGCACGCTGCTGGGGGTGTCGGTGCTCGGCTACGACAGCCAGCTGGTGGAGGTGGAGGCGGTGGCCGTCCTGCCGTGACGCCTTCCGGTCCCCGGGTGCCCGAATGAGGAAACCGATCGTTCGGTTTTCTCTCGGGTGCGTGATGTGTGGCGCCGGTGCCGCTTTCGATCGTCCGGCGAAGGAACGGCGGTCCGTAGGCAAAATGCGGAGCATGCGGGTGGGAGGGGAGGAGCGTTTGAGGCGATTCCCCGACATCATCTTGTCGTCCGTAGGCCACCGGTAGCTAAGATACGGGGTGTTTGGTTTTGTTTTCCGGGAGCTCTGGGTGGGGTGGTTGCGGTGGTTCGGCAGGAGCGGGCGGTCCGGACGCGTCGGCTGATCCTGGAGGCGGCGGCGTCGGTCTTCGACGAGTTCGGCTACGAGGGTGCCACCATCGGCGAGGTGGTCGCGCGGGCCGGTGTGACGCGTGGTGCGGTGTATTTCCATTTCGCCTCCAAGCGGGATCTGGCCCAGGGCGTCGTCGAGGAGCAGTTCGTCCAGGACGGTGTGCCCGAACGGGTCTGCAAACTCCAGGAGTTCGTGGACACCGGGATGGTGGTGGCGTATCTGATGCCACGTGATCCACTGCTGAGTGCGGGGGCCCGGCTCTCGCTGGGCCAGGACGTCTTCGACGACCTCGGCGGCGGCGCGATCCCCGGCTGGATCAGCCGGCTGGAGGCGCTGCTGGTCGCGGCCGGGGAGCGGGGTGAACTGCTGCCGCACGTCGTCCCGGCCGACACCGCGTGGCTGGTCACGGCGGCGTGGACGGGCGTGCAGATCCAGTCGCAGAAGCTCTCCGGGCGCGCGGACTTGGAGCGGCGGGCCGCCGGGCTGTTCCAGCACCTGATGCCGAGCATCGCGGTGCCGGGTGTGCTCGGCTCGCTGCAGATGGGCCCGGACCGCGGTGCCCAGGTGGCCGCCGAGGTGGCGGCCGCCCGCGCGGCGGCGGAGGGCGCCGGGGCGCAGGGCGGGGCACAGGGCGGGGCGCGGTCGGCGGCCCGGCCGGTCGCGGACGAGGTTGGTGTGGGCTGACGGTCCGGCACCGGCTGGAAATCGCCTCGGCCGGTGCGGAGTTGACCAGGCCTCGGTGCCCCCCTGCTCGCGGGGGCGTCCGGGCGGTGGTCGGTCAGCGGCCTGACGGTGGCCTGACGGCGGGCGCGGAGTGCGGGCGGATTGGTGGCGGCGCGGGATCCACGGGGGTCCGACGCCGCCTTCGGTTTGCCTGCACTCCGTTGCGTGCGGTGGCTGGTTCGTGGCGCAGGGTGGCCGCCGCGCCCATCTGTCCGAGGGTGCCGGCCCATCCCAAAAAACAAACAGCACGTTCGGTTTTGTATTGACAAACCGCGCGTCCTGTTTTTGACTGGTGACAGTCGCCCTAGGGGTGTCGACCCGGGTGCCGGCCGCGGCGGATCGGCCTGCGGCGTTCCGTGTGATTGGGGTGGTCATCGTGGAAATTCGGGTGCTCGGGGCGTTGGACGTCCGGGTGTGCGGGGTGTCGGTGGTGCCATCGGCGCCGAAACCGCGTCAGGTGCTGGGGCTGCTGGCCCTACGGGCCGACCAGGTGGTGTCGGCCGGGGTGCTGGCCGAGGAGCTGTGGTCGGGCCGCCCGCCGCGCAGCGCGCGCACGACGGTGCAGACGTACGTGCTGCAGCTGCGCGACATGATCGACCGGGCACTCGGGCAGGTCGGCCCGGCGGCCGGGGTCTCCTGCGCCAAGGACGTACTGGTGACCTCGCCGGGCGGCTACATGCTGAACAGCGGCGGCGGGTTGACGGACGTCCGGGAGTTCGAGCGCCTGGCCGGCATGGGCTACCGGGCCATGGACGGCGACGACCACCCGCTGGCCGCCCGGATGCTCGGCGAGGCGCTCGGCCTGTGGCGCGGTCCGGCGTTCGCCGACGTCCCGGCCGGCGGCCAACTCGCCGTCGAGGCCAGGCGGTTGGAGGAGACCCGGCTCTGCGCGCTGGACCAGCGGATCGAGGCCGACCTGCGGCTGGGCCGCCACCGCGTCCTGCTCGCCGAACTCACCGTCCTGGTCGACCGCTACCGCACCCACGAGAGCCTGCACGGCCAGTACATGATCGCCCTGCACCGCTCCGGCCGGCGGGGCGAGGCGCTGGAGGCCTACCAGCGCCTGCGCAACACCCTGGTACGGGAGTTGGGCATGGAGCCCTCGGCCGGACTGCGGCGGCTCCAGCGCTCCATCCTGCTCGCCGGCCCGGACCGCCCGGAGCGCCCCGAGCGTTCGGAGCGTTCGGAGCGTTCGGAGCGCGAGGCGGCCGCGACCGCGTCGCCGGAGGCGTCCGCGGCCCGGTTCACCCGGGTCGGCTGAGGACGCGCGGAAGGCGTCGTCGCGGCCGGGGCGCTGCTCGTATGTGGTCGGAACGTGCTCGTCGTTGTGAGGGGTGTGGGTCGGGTGGTGCAGGAGAGGTCGGAGCGGACACGCGGACGGCTGGTCGAGGCGGGGGCGGTGCTGTTCGACCGCTGCGGCTATGCGGGGGCCACGCTCGGCGAGATCGCCGGTGCCGCTGGAGTGACGAAGGGCGCGCTCTACTTCCACTTCGCGTCCAAGGAGGAGCTGGCGCAGGCGGTGTTCCAGCGGGCCGAGCGCTCGCTGCGGGGCGCCTGCGGAGGCCTGCGGGCCACCTCCTCCCCTCTGCAGACGCTGATCGACGTGGGCTACTGGCTGGTCGACGCCCTGGGGTCGGACGCGGTGGTCCGGGCGGCGTTCCGCCTCGGCCGGGAGGGCGGCTGGCAGTCGAGGACCGCCGCGTTCGCTCCCGCCGCGTCCGCCCCCGGCGTGCCGGTCGCGGACGTGCGGGGCTTCCACGGCGTCTGGGCCGGTGTCGTCCGGGAGTTGCTGACCGGCGCCCGGCGCGCCGGCGAGCTGCGCGACCGGTCGGGAGATCCCGGCCCGGAGACCCTGGTGGTGGCGGCCGCCTGCGGACTGGAGGTCGTCTTCGGCGACGGCTGCCCGGGCGAGGAGCGCGCCCGCCGGGTCGGCGCCCTGTGGGGGTGGCTGCTGCCCTGCCTCGTCCCCCCGGGCTCCTCCGGCGCCTACCGGACCAGGCCGCTGACGTCGCTGCCGGGTTGAGCGGGCGGTTCAGGGGCGGGCAGGGCGGACGGGCGGGGCGCCTCTCGCGGCGCGCCCCGTCCCGGTCCGGTCACGCCGTGTGGAGGCGCTCCGCCAGGCCGGCGGCCGTGAAGGCGGCCACCAGGTCGTCGCGGTCCTCGGTGAAGTGGGCCCAGCTGTCGTGGTGGACGAGGACGACCCGGCGGGCGTCGAGGATCGCGGTGGCCTCGGCGGCCTGGGCGCTGTCCAGGACGATGGGCGCGCCGTCGAAGAGGGCGGCGAAGCGGGGAGCCCCGGCGAAGAGGATCGCGGTGTCCACGGGGGCGAAGCGTTCGGCGATCTCCCCGACGGCGGGGAGGGAGGCGTTGTCCCCGCTGACGTAGACGGTGGGCAGCCCGTCCCCGGTCAGGACGAAGCCGACGACCTGGCCGGTGGCGGCCTCCACCTCCTCGCGGGCCCCGGGTCCGTGGAGGGCGGGCACGCCGGTCACGGTGACGGTGCCGCCGCCGGGGCGGTCCAGCGTGACCGACTCCCAGTCGGCCAGTCCCCGGGCCGTGCCGCCGAGGCGCAGGCCGCCGCCGGGGGTGGTGAGGGTGAGCGGGACGTCGGCCAGCAGGGCCCGGCCGGAGTGGTCGAGGTTGTCGGGGTGCTCGTCGTGGGAGAGCAGGACGACGTCGACGCGGCCGGCGTCGGCGGGGCTCCCGGAGGCGGGCGCGGTCTTGGTGAGGAGCGGGCCGCCCGGCCGCTGGTAGTCGCCCGGGCCGTCGAAGGTCGGGTCGGTGAGGAAGCGCAGGCCTCCGTACTCGAAGAGGGCGGTCGGGCCGCCGAAGAGGCGGACGGGGAACTGCTCGACGGTCGTGTCGGAAGAAGCCATGGTGAAGCACACCTCACGGTTAAGAGCGGTTTATCCGTGAGAAAAGCTAGCCGGTTCTCACGGATGAGCGCAAGCGCTACCATGAGACTCATGACGGACGCCGCGGACACCGCCACCGACGAGACCGCCGTGCCACCCGCGCCGGGCGAGCAGCAGTACCCCTCGCTCGCCCTGGTCAACAGCGCCGTCACGCTGCCCGGCGGACACGTCCTCGACCGCCTCGGCACGCCGGCCGCCGCCGGTCAGTGGCTCCTGGAGCACGGCCTCGCCCCGGTCGACGCGGGCCTTCGGGAGATGTGCACGGCGCAGGTGCGCTCGATGCGCGAACAGGTCAGGACGCTGTTCGCCGCCCGCGTCGCGGAGCTGCCCGCACCCCCCTCCGCCCTGGCCGCCGTCAACGACGCCCTGACCCGGCTGCCCACGGCCCGGCTGCTGCGGTGGGACGACGGCAGCGGCCCCTATCGCGCGGCCCCCCACCCCACCACCGAGATCGTCGACCACGCCCTGGCCACCCTCGCCGCCGACGCCGCCGACCTGCTCACCGGGCCCGAAGCCGCCCGCCTCACCGCCTGCGGCTCCACCCCGTGCACCCGGTACCTCCTCCGGCACGGCCGGCGCCACTGGTGCTCCACCCGCTGCGGCGACCGCGCCCGCGCGGCCCGCGCCTACGCCCGGCGCACCCGGCCCCAGTCGGACTGACCGGGCCGGCGTCCTCGGCCGGCGCCCACGCCGACGGTCCTGGCCGACATCCCTGGCCGTTGCGGGCCGCACCCCCGGGCGCGGTCCGTGCGAGCCGCGTTCGAGCGGGCCGAATGTCAGTGCGGCTCGCCATGATGGCGGTATGAAGGACGCAGCCGCCCTGGCCTCCCCTGCCGCCCTGGCCTCCCCGCAGGCCTACGCCGACGCCGTCGCCGCCGCCGTGCGGGCCGCCGCCGCGTACTACGCCGACGGCTCCGCCCCGCTCGGCGACGACGAGTACGACGCCCTGGTGCGGGCGATCGAGGCCTACGAGCACGAGCACCCGGACGAGGCGCTGCCCGAGTCGCCCACCGGCAAGGTGGCCGGCGGCGCGGCGGTCGGCGACGTCCCGCACAGCGCGCCGATGCTCTCCCTCGACAACGTCTTCTCGGCCGAGGAGCTGGAGTCCTGGGCGGCCGGCCTGGAGCGCCGGCTCGGCCGGCCGGTCGCCGCCTGGTGCGTCGAGCCGAAGCTGGACGGCCTCGCCGTCGCCGCCCGCTACCGGGCCGGCCGACTCACCCAGGTGCTGACCAGGGGCGACGGCCTGGCGGGGGAGGACATCACCGCCGCCGCCGACGCCGTGCTCGGCCTGCCCGCCCGGCTCGCCGAACCGGTCGACGTCGAGCTGCGCGGCGAGGTGCTGCTCACCCACGAGCAGTTCGAGCAGGCCAACGCCGTCCGCACCGCGCACGGCGCCACCCCCTTCGCCCACCCGCGCAGCGGCGCGGCCGGTACCCTGCGCGCCAAGGACCGCGCCTACCGCGTCGAACTCACCTTCTTCGCCTACGACGCCCTCGGCCTGCCCGGCCTCGACCACGCCGACCTGCTCGCCCGGCTCGCCGTCCTCGGCGCCAACACCGCCGCCAGCACCGACGCCGCGCCGCACCGCTGCGCGACCCTCGCCGAGGCACAGCAGCGGATCGACGAGATCGCCGGCCTGCGCGCCGCGCTGCCCTTCGGGATCGACGGCGTGGTGGTGAAGGCGGACGCGGTGGCCGACCAGGAGGCGGCCGGCTCGGGCTCCCGCGCGCCGCGCTGGGCGGTGGCCCGCAAGCTGGCGGCGCAGCACAAGGTCACCAGGCTGCTCGGCGTCGAGTGGAACGTCGGCCGCACCGGGATCATCGCGCCCCGGGCCGTCCTCGAACCGGTGGTGATCGACGGCGTCACCGTCACCTACGCGACCCTGCACAACCCGGCCGACATCGGGCGCCGCGGGCTGATGATCGGCGACCAGGTGTTCGTCTACCGGGCCGGCGACGTGATCCCGCGGGTCGAGGCGCCGCTGGTCGACCAGCGCACCGGCGCCGAGCAGCCGATCGCCTTCCCCGAGGTCTGCCCGCGCTGCGGCGACGCCATCGACACCTCCGAGCAGCGCTGGCGCTGCGTGCGCGGCCGGGCCTGCCAGGTGGTCGCCTCGGTGATCTACGCGGCCGGGCGCGACCAGCTCGACATCGAGGGCCTCGGCGGCACCCGCGCCGTCCAACTGGTCGAGGCCGGGCTGGTCGGCGACCTCGCCGACCTGTTCACCCTCACCCGGGAGCAACTGCTCACCCTGGAGCGGATGGGCGACACCAGCGCCGACAACCTGCTCGCCGCCATCGAGACCGCCCGCAGCCGCCCGCTGAACCGGGTGTTCTGCGCCCTCGGCATCCGCGGCACCGGCCGGACGATGTCCCGCCGACTCGCCGCGCACTTCGGCAGCATGGCCGCGATCCGCGCCGCCGACGCCGCGGCGCTGGCCGGTGTGGACGGCATCGGTGTCGAGAAGGCCGCCGTGATCGTCGCCGAACTCGCCGACGTGGCACCGCTGTTGGACCGGCTGGTGGCGCAGGGCGTCGGCACGGCGGTGACCGGGCCGACGGCTCCCGCCGCCCAGGCCCCGGTCGGCGGCGTGGCGGCCGCGGACGACACCGCGGCGGGCCCGCTCGCAGGCCGGAGCGTGGTCGTCACCGGCAGCATGACCGGAGCCCTCGCCGAGCTCTCCCGCAACGCGATGAACGAGCTGATCGAACGCGCCGGCGGCAAGGCCTCCTCCTCGGTGTCCAAGCGCACCACCCTCCTCGTCGCGGGCGAGAAGGCCGGCTCCAAGCGCGCCAAGGCGGAGGAGCTCGGAGTGCCCGTCATGACCCCGGAGGAGTTCGCCGCGCTGGTCGCCGAGCAGCTCGGCTAGACCGGCCGGCCAAGCGGGCGGACAGCCGCACAGCCGGGCCGGACGTGGGCCCGGAGGACCAGTTGATCGCCCGCGCCGGGGGGTGCGGTAGGGTGGCCGACGCCGTGTATGACCGCGACTCAAGGAGGTGAGCCCCATTACCGGTATGTCCGAGCGGGTGCTCCCGGAGCGCGGCCGTGCGGGCGTGTCGCGCGCATAGCGCGGACGCGTCGGCGCGGTGCCGGCCCTTGCGGGAGCCCTGACGGAGTCGTTCGTCCTCCTCCCGATTCCCCCAAGGGGTCCTCTTGTCGGTTTTTGCCTCCGCAGCTCTCCGTTCCTCGGTCGTCGGCCGGCTGCGTGCCGCCGGTTGCGTGTTCGCCGAGGACGAGGCGCGGGTCCTGCTCTCCGCCGCCGCCACACCGGCCGACCTGGCCGTGATGGTCCGGGCCCGGGCCGAGGGCCGGCCGCTGGAACACGTCGTCGGCTGGGCCGAGTTCGCCGGGCTGCGGATCGCCGTCGACCCGGGCGTGTTCGTGCCGCGCCGTCGCAGCGAGTTCCTGGCCGCCACGGCCACCGGACTCACCGGCCCGGGCGCGGTGGTCGTCGACCTCTGCTGCGGCAGCGGCGCCCTCGGCGCGGCCGTGGCGGCCGCCGCCGCGCACCCGGTCGAGCTCTACGCGGCCGACGTCGACCCGGTCGCCGTCCGCTGCGCCCGGCGCAACCTCACCAGGCCCGGGGCCCCGGTCTTCGAGGGCGACCTGTTCGTCGCGCTGCCCGCCGCCCTGCGGGGCCGGATCGACGTCCTGCTCGCCAACGTCCCGTACGTCCCCAGCGCCGACATCGCGCTGCTGCCGACGGAGGCCCGGCTGCACGAGGCCCGGCCGGCGCTGGACGGCGGCGCCGACGGTCTGGACGTGCTGCGCCGGGTGGCCGCCGAGGCGCCGAACTGGCTGGCCCCGGGCGGGTCGCTGCTGTTCGAGACCAGCGAACGGCAGACCCCGGCGGCCCTGGCCGTCGTCCGTGCGGCCGGCCTCGACGCCGTCGACGCCTGGTGCGAGGACCTGGACGCGACGGTCGTCACCGCGACCCTGCGCTGACGGGGCCGCCGCCCGGGCCCGCCTCCCGCCTCCTGCCTCCCGCTGGCGGAGGCGGGCCCGGCGGTCGGCCGGGCGCTCACAGCTCGCGCATCTCACGCCTGGTCAGCGCGTACCCGAACGCGCCCGTCAGACAGAGCCCGGTCGTCGCGAACACCCCCCGGCTCCCGAAGGCGTCCACCGCCGCGCCGGCCGCGATCACCGAGATCGGGAAGACTCCCAGCGCGCAGAAGGTGACGGCCGCCATGACCCGGGCCAGCAAGGCGGGCGGGGTGCTCTTCTGCACGCCGGTGACGATCAGGACGTTGGTCACCGTGCTGGCGCCACCGGCCAGGCAGAGCAGCAGCACGGCGCCGACGAGGCCGGTGAACGGCACCAGGCCTATCGCCGCACCCATCACCAGGCCGGAGAGCATCGCCGTGCGGCCCCGCGAGCGCACCTCGGTGAGGCCGGCCGCGAACAGGCCACCGACCAGCGCACCGCCGGTGAACGCGGCCAGCAGCAGGCCGAGCCCGACGGCTCCGGCGCCGAAGCCGTGGGTGGCCAGGGTCGGCAGGGCGACGCGGGTGGCGCCGCCCACCGTCAGGTTCGCGATCACCGTCACCGTCAGCACCGCACGCAGCAACGGCGACTCCCGCAGCAGGCCACGGAAGTTCTTCGGCACGGAGGCACGTTCGGAGATCGGGCTGGGGGGTGCGACGAGGCTGCCGCGACCGATCAGCAGCAGTGTGGCCGCCGAGACGGCGAACGTCGCCGCGTCCAGGCCCAGCGCGGCGGCCGGGCTCAACCAGGCGACCAGCGGGCCGGCCAGCGCCGGACCGAGCAGACCGGCGCCGAAGGTGACCGTACTGTTCAGCGCGTTGCCCGCGTGCAGGTCCTCGGCGGGCAGCAGGGTCGGGGTGATCGCCCAGGCGGCCGGCAGGAACACCCCTGCTCCGACGCCGACCAGCAGCGCGAGTCCGCCGATCAGCCAGAAGTTCGCCGCCCCGCCGGCGGCGATCGCGCACAGCCCGGCGGTGGCGAGCAGCCGGCCGAGGTCGGCGGCCAGCATCACCCGGCGGGCGCCGAACCGGTCGGCGAGCATTCCGCCGAGCGGGGTGGCGGCCAGCCGTCCCGCGCCGTAGGCGGCGACCACCAGGCTCAGCTGGCGGGCGCCTCCGGCGAGGGAGTAGACCAGCAGTGGCAGGGCGACCACCTGGAACGCGTTGCCGAACTCCGAGGTGCCCTGCCCGATCACCAGCAGCCGGAAGCCCGGCGCGCGCAGGGGCGCGACGCTGATCCGGGGGCGGAACCGCGACAGCCCCGCCGCGCCGCTCGTCCCCGCGCCGCTCGTCCCCGCGCCGCTCGTCCCCGCGCCGCTCGTCCCCGCGCCGCTCGTCCCTGCGCTGTCCGCCCCTGCGCTGTCCGTCCCCGCGCCGCTCGTCCCCGCGCTGTCCGTCCCCGCTCCGCTTGCTCCCGTGCCGCTAGCCATCGAGCGAGACCGGCAGCGACTCCAGGCCGCGCAGCATGATCGTGTTGCGCCAGGGCAGGGCCTCCTCCGCGGCGGCCAGCTCGATCCGCGCGAAGCGCTCCAGCAGGCCGGTCAGCGCCACCTCGCTCTCCAGCTTGCCGAGGAAGGAGCCGAGGCACCGGTGCAGGCCCTGCCCGAAGGCCAGGTGGCCCGGATCGCCCCGGTCCAGGATCAGCCGATCGGGATCGGTGAAGCGGGCCGGGTCCCGGTTGGCCGCGCCGAGCGAGAGCAGCACCAGTTCGTCCGCCGGGATCTCCACGTCGTCGACCATCACGTCGGCGTTCGTGAACCGCAGGGTGGCCATGCTCACCGGAGACTCGTAGCGCAGGAACTCGTCGATCGCGACCGGCATCGCCGCCGGGTTGGCGCGCAGCCAGGCGAGCTGGTCGGGGTGGTGGAGCAGCGCCAGGGTCGCGGTGCCGAGCAGGTTGACGGTGGTCTCGTGGCCGCCGATCAGCAGCAGGAAGACCATCGAGAACACCTCCCGCTCGGTGAGTTCACCGGCGTCACAGGCCTGCACCAGGTCGGTCAGGATGTCCGCGCGCGGCGACGCCCGCCGGGCCGTCATCAACTCGCGCAGGTAGTCGTTCAGTTCGGCGGTGGCCTGGTCGAAGGTCATGTCGCCGCCCTGGGTGAGGATCGCCGTCGACCAGGTGCGGAAGGCCTGCATGTCCTCCGGGGGGAAGCCCAGCAGCTCGCAGATGATCATGATCGGCAGCGGGAAGGCGAAGTCCGTCACGAGGTCGGCGGTCTCCCGCCCGCGCAGCCCGTCCAGCAGGCCGCCGGCGATGCGCTCGACCAGCGGTCGCATCAGATCGACCCGCCGGCGGGTGAAGACGCCCTGGATCAGCCGGCGCAGCCGGGTGTGGTCCGGCGGGTCGCTGTTGAGCATGTGGACCACCTCCGAACCGAGCGTCAGGCCGGATCCCCGCCCGCTCGCGATGGCCTGGCTGCGGCGGACGTCCTGCCCGAAGCACGGGTCCATCAGCGCGGCCCGGACGTCCTGGTAGCGCGTCACCAGGTAGACCGGCAGGCCCTCGCCGAACTCCACGACGGAGACCGCGCCGGCCTCGCGGATCCGGGCGAGCGTGGGGTAGGGGTCGCGGATGAAGGCGGACATCCGCGCGGCGGCGTCGTCGACCGCGGTGGTCATGGATCACTCCTCGGGCTCGAACTCCGGCAACTACACGGTCAGCGACGGGAAGGGCCAGCGGCGCACCCGCATGGGCAGGAACCAGGCGCGGCCGGCCTGTTCGGCGATCAGGCCGGCCGCGGCGAAGTCCCGGTGGACGGCGTCCGGCAGCCGGCTGACCTCGACGCCCTCGGCCAGCGCCTCGACCTGCGCCAGGTGGCCCGGCTCGTCGACGGTGAACAGCTCCAGCGTCCCGAACCGGCGGTCGCGCACCTCGACGAAGCCGGGGCCGCGCCGGAAGACGCACTTGCTCGGGTAGTACGTGGCGCGCCAGTCGGCGACGACGGCCTCGGGGCCGCCGGTCAACCGCTCGGGCGGGTACAGGTGGTGGAACCGGCGCTGCGCCGCGCAGCCGTCCGTGCAGTCGGCCTGCCAGAGCACGGCCAGCCCCTGCCCGGTCGCCTCGCGCAGCAGCATCAGCGCCCGCGCGGAGGCGGCCGGCGCGTCCGCGCAGAGCCGCACCGGTTCGGTCAGCCGCAGGCAGCGGACCCCGGCGCGGTGCAGTTCGGTGACCTCCGCCTCCGCCGGGCCGGACAGGGTGCGGTGACCGAGCGCGAAGCCCGGCAACGCCCTGGCGGCGGGGTCGTAGTCGAGCCAGAGCTCGACCTGCGGGCCGGCCGCGCGCCAGGAGGCGGCATCGGTCCCTCCTGCAACGGCCCTTCCCCCAGGAGCCCTTCCGGTATCGGTCCGTTCAGCCGATCGTGACGGCATCGAGCACCTCCTCGGCGTCAGGGCGGGCGGCGGCGGGGCCGTGCCGGTGCCGCATCCGCATCAGCACCTGGTTGTCGGACTCGACGGCGACCTGGAGGAAGCTGTCCCCGTCGTGGAACAGCAGACCGAGCGCGGTGAAGCGCTCCAGTACCGGCTCGACCGCGGCCGCGCCGCCGGGCACCTTGGCGGCCAGCACGGCGGTCGAGCGGGGCTGGTTCAGCAGCCGGAAGGCGGCGAGCTCCACCGGATCGGTCAGCTCGACCACCCGCCAGTCGTACCCGGGTCGGGTGTTGACGAGCGCGATCCGTCCGCCCGCGTCCCGGTAGCTGAGCCGGCTGTCGGGGAACCGCTCGATCCAGGTGTCCACCGCCGCGCTCAGCCGCTCCGCCAGGTCGCCGCCGATCCCGCGCGGGGGCGCGCTGAACACGTAGGCCAGTTCGGCCAGTTCGCTCTGCGGCAGGCGGTAGGTCGCGCCGTACTGGAAGGCCGGCCGGGTGATCGCGAAGCCCAGCTCGGGGCGGTCGAAGTACGGGCTGAACCGCTCGATCGCGATCCGGCCCGCTCCGGTCGGCGGGTCCAGGTGGTGCAGCACGGGCAGTTGGCGGATCACCGATTCGTAGTCGTCCGGCTGCTCGCCCGGGAAGCCGTAGAGGTAGTTCCAGCTGACCGACACTCCGGCGCTCTGCGCGTCCCGCAGCGCGCGGACGTTCTGGCAGCCCGTCACCCCCTTGTCCATGATCCGCAGGACCCGGGTGCTCAGGCTCTCGATGCCGGGCTGCACCTGGGCCGCGCCCGAGTCGCCGAGGAGCTGGAACTGGTGGCGGCGAAGGTTGGCCTTGATCTCGAAGTGCAGCCGCAGATCGACCGGGAGTTCGGCGAGCGACTTGAGGACGGTGTCGAAGTAGCCCATGTCCAGGATGTTGTCGACCACGTAGACGTCCAACAGCTGGTGGCGTTCGGCGAGCGTGAGCACCTCGGCGAGGAAGTCGGTCGGCGGCTTGGAGCGGAACTCCATCGAGGAGCCGTTGAGCCCGCAGAAGGTGCAGTGGTGCTTCTCGCCCCACCAGCAGCCCCGGGAGCCCTCGACGACCAGCTTGGGATCGACCCAGCCGGCCGCGACGGAGGCGTCGAGCCGCTGGTAGAAGCCGTCGTAGCGGGGCGCCAGGATCGCCGCGGGCGGCAGCGGCCGCCTCGTCATCTCGTTGGCCGTCGACTTCCCGGAGTCGTCGCGCCAGCACAGCCCGGGGACGGCGGAGAGGTCGCCGCCTTCCAGGAGCGCGGGGAAGGCGGCCTCGCCCTCGCCGCGCACCACGTAGTCCAGGAAGGGGAAGTTGCGGTGCAGCGCGGCGCCCTGCGGACCGTCGCAGTTCGCGCCGCCGAACACCGTGCGCACCTGCGGGCAGCGCTGCTTGAGCAGCCTCGCGGCGGCGAGGCTCGCCGTGTTCTGCTGGAAGGTGGTGGTGAAGCCGACCAGGTCCGGTGGGTCGGCGGCGAGTTCGTCGACCAGCCGGGCGATGAACGCGGGGGCGATCGCGCGGGTGGCCCGCGTCAGTGCGATCTCCTGCTTGCTCGCGCCGCTGGTGGCCAGGTACTCGAAGTAGGCCGCGAACTCGCCTTCGCCGTCGTCGATTTCGCTGTCCTCGCCGTCGACGCGGGTGTCGATGCCGGGTGCCGGGCCGTCGTCGCCGTACAGCGCGCCGGCGAACGCCCAGTCGCCCGCGCCCTGGAAGTAGGACTTCTCGGAGAAGTACTGGTAGTCGTCCACGCCGAAACCCGCGGTCTCGGCGGCCCAGTCCACGAAGTCCAGGTTGGCGTACCGCACTTCGACCTGGTGGTCGGCGCGTGCGGCGGCGGTGTGCATGATCCCGAGCGCCAGCGACGGCACGTCGATCGCGCCCCAGGGCATGTGCAGCAGGACGATACGCATGGTGGCCACTTCTGTTGTCCGCCGGCGGTCGATGAGGTGTCGCTCCGGGGCACCCAGGCGCCCCGGAGCGACGGTGAATCACTTGCCCTTGGTCTCCGCCTTCGGCTTCGGCTGCCCCTTGAGGGCAGGCGCGACCACTGCGGCCTTGGTGATGTCGAGCGCGAAGGCCTGGACCACCACGGCGCCCCGGTCACGCTCCGGGGTGCTGATCGGGTCGTTCTGAATGCTGCGTCGCTTCATGGCTGTTCACCTCCTTCCACCAGTTCGGCGGGTACCCCGGGGCGGTCGCCCCGGAGTGGCAGGGGGAGGGTGCCGGCCAGGCGTGCTCGGCGAACCGGACCATCGTGGCCAGCACCGATCGGTGGTCGGCGGTCCGGCGGCTGTAGTGGCCGCCGTCCACCCAGAGCAGCTCGTGCGGCACCGCCAGCCGGCGCAGGTCCTCGGCATACCGGGCGACCTGGTCGGGTGGGCACCGCTCGTCGGTCCGCGAGGCGACCAGCAGGACGGGCGAGCGGACCTGGTGCACGTAGGATCGCGGGTCGGCCGCGCGGTAGCGCTCGGGAACCTCGTCCGGGGTCCCGCCGAAGAGCTGCCGATCGAGCTCGCGCAGCGCGGGGGTGGTGGTTCGGTAGGCGGCGGGGTAGTCCGCGATCGGCTGAGCGGCCATGCCGAGTGACCACAACTCCGGCTGCGCGCCCAGCGCGAGCAGGGTCAGGTAGCCGCCCCACGAGAATCCGCACAGGCCGGTGCGCTCCGCGAGCGCCGTACCGTCGGCGACCAGCTCCGCGCGGACGGCGGCCAGGTCCTCGATCTGCGCCAGCCCCACCCGGTGGCCGTACTCGTGCTGCCAGCGGGCGCCGTAGCCGGTGGAGCCGCGGTAGTTGGTGCGCACCACCGCGTAGCCACGGCCGACCAGGGCGTTCACCCGCGGGTCGTAGGAGTCGCGGTCGTGGGTGGCGGGGCCGCCGTGGACCAGGAAGAGGGTCGGCCACGGGCCCTCGCCGACCGGGGTGCTGACGAAGCTGTGGATCCGCCCGTACGGCCTGGGCGTCCAGCGCCGGCTGCGGGAGGTGTCGCCCTGGTCCGGATCGAGGCCCTGTCCGGGGTGGTGCGCAGCCTCCGTGCCGGGGCGCAGTACCAGCGGGCGGGGCGGTGTCGACTCCCGGCTCCAGACGCAGTGCAAGGTGCCGTCCGGAGCGCAGGACAGATCGTGGATCGTGCCGCCGGGCGTGCTGATCTCCCGGACGGGCGGGGCCTGTTCGGCCGGTCCCTGCTGTGCGGCCGGCTGCTGCGTCGCCCCCTGCTGCGTTGCCCGCTGCCGCGTCGTCCGCTGCCCCTCCGGCGGGTCGAGGTCGGCGAGGAGCAGTCGGCTCCGCCCGGCCCGCTCGTGCTGGATCAGCACCTCGCGCGGGCCCTGGTACCAGCCGGCCGATATCTGCGAGTCGAACGACAGCCCCGGGTACCTGCGCAGCCCCGTGCCGGCCCGCCAGGTCGCGACGGTGTACCGGTCGTCCTCCTCGACCACCAGCAGCAGCTCCGGTTCGAGTGCGGCGAGCGGGTTGAACTCGATCGGCCAGAGCCGCAGTCGGCGGTCCCCGGCGATCCGCAGCGGACCGTTCGCCTGGGCGTCTGCCTGAGCGACTGCCTGCGCGCCCGCCTGATCGTTCGCCTGAGCGCCCGTCGGCCACAGGACCACCGAGTCGTCCCCGTCGGGCCGCCCGCCGAGGGCGAGCAGCCGACCGTCCGGCGACAGGTCGGCCAGGCTCAGGTACCCCGGCGCCGAACCGATCAGCCGGGCCTCGCCCGCGGGCGGTCCGACGTAGCAGTGCGAGGCGCCGTCGACACCGACGACCACCGCGGCGAGGGCGCCCGTCCGGTCGAAGGCGACGCCGTACGTCCGCCCGCGCGGCACGTCGCGCAGCGCCTCGCCGCCCGCGCCGCCGGTGAACGGCTCGCGCCACCACCGCCCCTCCCCGGCGTTGTCGGCGTCGAACCACCAGACGGCGTCGCCGTCCGGCTCGATCTCGCTCAGATGGACGCCCCCCGGCCGGTCGGTGACCACCCGGCGCCGGCCCGTCCTCAGGTCCCAGGCCACCGCCTGCCAGCGCTCGTCGACGAGCCGCGTCTCGACCGCGCGGTCGGCCGCCAGCGCGGCGAAGCCGGGGGACTGGAACGCCTGCGTCACGGACCCGGCCCTTTCGGCTCGATGGTGGGAACAGACTGCGCTGAACGTCCCGAGGCCGGTGCACCGATGTGAAGATCCAGTGAACTGGCGTGAAGAAAAGGCCACTT
Source organism: Kitasatospora sp. NPDC094016 (assembly GCF_040304045.1). Classification (NCBI taxonomy): domain Bacteria; kingdom Bacillati; phylum Actinomycetota; class Actinomycetes; order Kitasatosporales; family Streptomycetaceae; genus Kitasatospora; species Kitasatospora sp. NPDC094016. The sequence continues at coordinate 26,848 of NZ_JBEOUK010000059.1, read as the reverse complement.
GTGGAGGATGGCCGCCACTCTAGGGGGGTGCCGTGGTTGCGAACAGACCTTTCGCACAGTTGGCCGAAATGCAGCTGAGGTGAATGCGGGCCGCCGCCGACCGCGCGTTGATCACTTGTAGCGAACCGACGGGCCGTCCGCTCCGGACGGCCCGTCGGCCGCGCCTGGGCCCCTGCCCGGTGAGGCGGGCGGGGCCGTGCGGCCCGACCTCGGCTTCTGCTGCGGTCGGCCGGGCCGCGCCCCGCAATTGGTCCAGACCTATTGACGAGCTGCGCCGCCCCTCCTACGATCCGGTCCGGCACAGCCCCACATGTCCCCACCTCACCCACAGCCGGGCGTCGCGCCCCCACGCGTCGGTCATGTCCATGGCGCTCGGCGGGAAGGGAACGCAGCATGTTCCGTCGAAGGTCGCGTACTCCACGCCTGTCGGGCGAGGTCCGCCCCTGTCCGGATCCCGGCCGTCCCGAAGCCGACCGGGCCGGGAGCGAGCCGCTCCGGGCCGCTCGCCCGCAGCCGCGGGCGCGCGTGGAACGCGCAGCGCGGGTGAACCGGACCAGCGGTGCCCAGCACGGGCCGAGCGCCATGCTGCGCTCCCTCGCCGGGGTGAGCGCCGTCGCCGTCATCGGTGCCGGCATCGCCGTGGCCGGCTCCGTCACGGCCGGGGCCGCCACCCCCAACCTGGTGGCCAACCCCGGCTTCGAGAGCGGCCTCTCCGGCTGGACCTGCTCCGGCGGTTCCGGCGAGGTCGTCAGCAGTCCGGTCCACTCCGGCGCCGCCGCGCTCAAGGCCACGCCGACCGGCCCGGACAGCGCCCAGTGCAGCCAGACCGTCAGCGTGCAGCCCAACTCCCAGTACACGCTGAGCGCCTACGTCCAGGGCAGCTACGTCTACCTGGGCGCCACCGGCACCGGCGCGGGCAGCGACCCGTCCACCTGGACGCCGAGCAGCGCGTCGTACAGCCAGCTCAGCGTCGGCTTCACCACCGGGCCGAACACCACCTCGGTGACCGTCTACCTGCACGGCTGGTACGGGCAGCCCGCGTACTACGCGGACGACGTGTCGCTCACCGGCCCCGGCGGCAGCAGCCCCACGCCTCCGACGACCCCGCCTCCGACGACCCCGCCGCCCACGACCCCGCCGCCCACGACTCCTCCGCCGACCACCCCGCCTCCGACGACCCCGCCGCCGACCACTCCGCCGCCCACGACTCCTCCGCCGACCACCCCGCCGCCCACGACCCCGGCGCCGGGTGACACCTGCCCGACGAAGCCCAAGCCGTCGGGCAAGGTCCTCCAGGGGTACTGGGAGAACTGGGACGGCGCCTCGAACGGCGTCCACCCCGGCATGGGCTGGGTCCCCATCACGGACAGCCGGATCGCCGCGCACGGCTACAACGTCATCAACGCCGCCTTCCCGGTGATCCTCTCGGACGGTACCGTCCAGTGGCAGGACGGCATGGACACCAACGTCAAGGTCTCGACCCCCGCCGAGATGTGCCAGGCCAAGGCGGCCGGGGCGACGATCCTGATGTCGATCGGCGGTGCCGCCGCAGGCATCGACCTGAGCTCCAGCACCGTCGCCGACCGGTTCGTGGCGACCGTCGTCCCGATCCTCAAGAAGTACAACTTCGACGGGATCGACATCGACATCGAGACCGGCCTGTCCGGAAGCGGCAGCATCGGCACGCTGTCCGCCTCCCAGGCCAACCTGATGCGCATCATCGACGGCGTGCTGGCCCAGATGCCCGCGGGCTTCGGCCTGACGATGGCCCCCGAGACCGCGTACGTGACCGGCGGGAGCGTCACCTACGGCTCGATCTGGGGCGCCTACCTGCCGATCATCAAGAAGTACGCCGACAACGGGCAACTGTGGTGGCTGAACATGCAGTACTACAACGGCAGCATGTACGGCTGCTCCGGCGACTCGTACCAGGCCGGCACCGTGCAGGGCTTCACCGCGCAGACCACCTGCCTGAACAACGGCCTGACCATCCAGGGCACCACCATCAAGGTGCCCTACGACAAGCAGGTGCCCGGCCTGCCGGCCCAGCCCGGCGCGGGCGGCGGCTACATGGACCCGGGCCTGGTCGGCCAGTCGTGGAACGCGTTCGGCGGTTCGCTGAAGGGGCTCATGACGTGGTCGCTCAACTGGGACGGCTCGAAGGGCTGGAGCTTCGGCGACAACGTGAAGGCGCTCCAGCGCCGTTGACCAGCTCTTGATCACCCGCTGACGGCCCGCCGGCTTCCCGTGCACCGGTGCACGGGAAGCCGGCGGGCCGTCGGGCGTCGCCCGGGTCGGGGTGTGCTCGGTGGCGCTGGGCTCAGTAGCGCTGGGCCTTCACCACGACCGGGACCAGGGCCAGGTCGGCCGGCTGGCGGCTGAAGGCGATCGGACTGGCCTTCCCGCCCGGGGCCAGGTTCTCGGCGCCGACGATCGCCGAGTCGACGGCGTGGCCCGACGCATCGGTGAAGTCCACCTGGACCGCGTAGGACGCGGCCTCGCGGGTGCTGTTGACGATGGTCACGACGGCGGCGTGGAGGCCGCCGGTGGTGGATCGCGGCACGCCGGTCAGGGTGACGTCGGAGGTGGCGTTGCCGGGGCCCTCCACGGTCTTGAGCACCTCGGTCGCCTTCGCCCGGTTCTGCGCCGCCTGCGCGTCCGCCGAGGCCTCGAACGCCGAGGCGGCGGCCGCCGCCGAGGCCGAGCGCGCGGCTACCGAGGCCGAGGCCGACTCCAGCGCGGAGGCGAAGGCGGAGGGCGGCTCCCCGGAGAAGCTCGACGGGTTGGGTGCCTGCGACAGCGTCGCCCCCGCCGCGTTCGTCGGCGTCGCGGGCCCGGACGAGCTCCCGGACGAGCACGACGCCACGAGGAGGACGGCCGCTCCTGCCGCCGCGGCCAGGGCGGCCACTCGTCGCGGCAGCCGGGGGCCGCCGCCCTGGCTGGTGTACAGCGTACGCATCACGCACAACCCTCCGGTCGTCCCGTCATCCGCTCGGCCGTCGGTGGGTACGTGCAAGCCCGCAGCCGCCCGGTTCGTGCTCTCCATGCTTTGTTCTGCACGCCCGGACCACGAGCGGTGCTGGGCCGTCCGGACGGCACGGAGCCGTTCCGGCGGTCGGCGGCGGCCGGGCGAGCCGCCGGTCCGGCGCCTGCCGCCTCCCCGGCCCGCGCCCTCCCGATGCTCAGGGCACGATCCACGGACCGGCTCGACGCGACAGGACGGCTGCGGTCAGAGGAGCCGGTCGCGGTGGCGGGCGGCGGTTTCGCGGACGAGGCGGGCGAAGTTCTCGCGGCTCCGGTGCCGGTGCTGCTCGGCTCGTTCGTCGTCCAGGTGCGCGTCGTCCAGGTGCGCGTCGTCCAGGTGCGCGTCGTCCGGGTCCGCGGTGGCCGGGTCCGCGTCGTCGGTGCCGAGGTGCTCCTCGTCGAGGTCGTCGAACTCGGTGTGGAGGACCCAGCAGCCGTGGATGCCGGCGAGGAGGTCTTCGAGGAGGTCGCGGGCGGGGCGCCTGGGGTCGAGGGGGGTGAGGCGCAGGCCGGTGTCCTCCGGGTCGCTCTCCTCGTCGTCGGCGTAGTCGTCGGGGTAGTCGTCGAGGGCCCCGTCGAGGTCTTCGAGTTGTTCGCGCAGACCGGCGGGGTCGGGGAGGAGGCCGTCGGCGATGTGGAGGGCGTGGCGGACGAGGCCGGTGACGGCGTCGTGGGGGGTGTGTCCGGCGTCGAGGAGTTCGAGGACGAGGGTGGGGGTCTGGTGCGGGAGGTCCTCGATGCTGTCGGCTTCGAGCAGGACGGCGGTGGCGTCGTGGCCGGAGGCGTCGGCGGCGACCTCGGCCGCGGCGGCGAGCCAGTGCGCGGCCGCGACGGCGGCGGCGGTCGGGTCGACGTCGGAGAAGAGGGCGAGGGAGCCGAAGGGGTTCTGCTCCAGCAGGTGGTCGGCGGCGGCGACCTGGACGGGGGAGGCGTCCTCGCGGCTGAGCAGGACGGCCTGCTGGGCGCGGCCGGTGAGGTTGCCGAGTTCGGCGCTCTCGACGGCGGTGAGTTCGCTGACGGTCTCGGCGAGGACGGCCTTCGTCAACTCGGGTTGGTCGAGGGCGTGCAGGGCGCGGCCGGCCTGGTGGGCGGATTCCAGCAGGGGGCTGTAGGAGACGGTGAGCAGGCCGCCGTGGGGCAGGTTCGGCGCGGCCACGGCTTCGGCGACCTCGCTGAAGGTGTCGCGTTCCTGTTCGCGGCGCCAGCCTTCGGTATCGGGTTCGAGGGAGCCGGCGGCGCTGGCGGGGTGGGTGTAGGTGCGCCAGGCCGCCTCCGACAGGCGGGTCAGCGCGCCGGCCAGACGCAGGAGCGAGGCGCCGGCCGCGTCGGCGGGGAGGGCGGTGATCCGGGTGGCGAGGTCGCCTTCGCCGGTTCCCCAGGTGGCGATGAGCTCGTGCCGGTTCGGGTCGACGCTGTAGCGGGTCATGATGCCTACCTTCGGGGACGCGCGGCTGATTGCTCGGCTGACGGCAATTCTGGCGCATCGTCAGGTGGCGGCGGGCGAAGCCCAGCCCGGGCGCGAGCGCGGGAGCCTCGCGCCCGGTCCCGTTTCACAGCAGCAATCGGCCCCGGGTCTCGGGCATCCAGCGGGCCAGGGCCAGGGCGGACGCCGCGCTGATCGCCGCGTACACACCGAACGCCCCGCCGAGCGACAGCTCCTGCACGAGGGGGAGGAACGTGGTCGCCACGACGAAGTCGGTTCCCCAGTGGGCCGCGGTGGCCAGACTCATCAGGACTCCGCGGGCACCCGCCGGGTAGATCTCGGCGATGTAGACCCAGAAGACGGCGGCGGGGCCCACCGCTCCCGCCATGATGAAGACGCACAGCAGCGCTGCGGTCGGCGCCCCCGTGTGCCCGAGCGGCTGCGCCACCGCGATGCCGACGGCCGCGACCGCCATGACCAGCAGTCCTCCGATCATCGTCTTCCGGCGGCCGATCCGGTCGAGCAGGGCGATGGTGACGACGGTGGCGGCCACGTTGCACAGTCCGACCAGGACGGCTCCCCGGATGCCTGCGGCGGCGGTCATGCCGCTTCCGCCCAGGATGGTCGGCACGTAGTAGATCGCGGTGTTCAGACCGGTCAGATGGACCAGGACGGCGATCGCCAGTCCCAGCGCGACCCAGCGGGGACCGGCCAGCGCGCAGGCCTGCCGGAGGGTCGCGGCGGGGGCGGCGGTCGGCCGTGCGACGGTCGCGGTCGCGGGGCCGGCGGTGGGCCGTGCGGCGGTCGCCGTCGCGGGGCGGCCACCGGGGCGGACGGCTGCGCCGCCCGGGTCGGGCGGAGACAGGCGCCGGGCGGCGCTCACCGCCCGGGCGGTGTCTCCCCTGGAGTGCAGCCAGTCCGGCGACTCGGGCACCAGGCACATGCCGGCCAGCAGTACGCACGCGGGCAGGAGCCCGAGGGCGAGCATCCAGCGCCAGGCCCCCGCGGGTTCCAGGAGATAGGCCACCACGTAGGACAGCAGGAGCCCGATCGTGATCATGAGTTGGTTCAGTGTGACGAGCGCGCCGCGCCGGGCGGGCGGAGAGATCTCGGAGATGTACAGCGGGACCGCGAACGAGACGGCCCCCAGGGCGAGTCCGACGAGGAACCGCCCGGTGAGGAGCGTGGTGGGGCCCGAGGCCGCCGCCGAAGCCGCCGTCCCGAGGGCGTACACGGCCGCGGCGGCGCCGATGACCGGCCGGCGCCCGAACCTGTCCGCCAGCCGCCCGCTGGTGAGGGCGGTGAGCGCCGCGCCGAGGAGGGCGGCCGACACCACCGCCCCCTGCTGCCACGGCGACAGGGCGAAGGTGGGGGCGACCAGCCGCAGGACTCCGGCGATCACCCCGATTCCGTAGCCGAACAGCAGCCCTCCGACGGAGGCGACGCCCACGGTCAGCAGCCGTGCGGCGCCCGGGGGGACGGGCGCCGTCATGGCGACACCCCCGCGCCGCCGTCGACATGGTCGTAGGACGGGGCCAAGCCCATGGGATGCCCTTCTTCGAAGTGCCGTAGGCGGGGGTGGGCCGGGGCCGATCGGGTCGCCGGGAGTCCGCCGCCCACGCCGATGACCGAACCCGGACGCCGAGCCGAGGTGATCACCCGCTTCGCGAGCCGAGAGCAGACTACCGGCGTCACCGGCCGACCGGCCGCAACCCGAGCGCCGCCTGACCCATCGTCAGAAAACGTCTTACGGTCGGATCAACGCGAGGACCTCGTCCCGGAGGTGCTCCATGGTCTCCTGGTCGTGCGCCTCCACGTTGACCCGAAGGACCGGTTCGGTGTTCGAGGGGCGCAGGTTGAACCGAATTCCGCCCGGCAGGCCGACCGTCAGACCGTCGAGCCGGTCCGTGGTCACCCCGGCCCGGTGCCGGTAGCGCTCCTCCACCTCCCGGATCGTGGCCGCGACGTCGGCGACGACGCAGTTGAGTTCACCGGACAGCGCGAACCGGCTGTGCGCGGCGATCACGGCGGACAGTGGCCGGTCCTGTCCACCGAGGGCGGCCAACACGTGGAGCGCGGCGAGCATGCCGCTGTCGGCACGCCAGAAGTCCCTGAAGAAGTAGTGCCCGGAGTGCTCTCCGCCGAACACCGCGTCGTGCTGCGCCATGAGCGCCTTGACGTGGGAGTGCCCCACGCGGGACCGGAACGGGCGTCCGCCGTGGCGGCGGATGCTCCGCACCGTGGCCTCCGCGGTGATCAGGTTGTACACGACGGCCGAGCCGGGGTGCCGTGCCAGCTCCCGGCCCGCGATCAGGCTGATGACGGCGGACGGTGAGACCGGCCGACCGCCTTCGTCGACGAAGAAGCAGCGGTCGGCGTCACCGTCGAAGGCGAGTCCGATGTCGGCCCCCTGCCGGCGGACCTCGGCCTGGAGGTCGACGAGGTTCCTGGGGTCGATGGGGTTGGCCTCGTGGTGGGGGAACGTGCCGTCGAGCTCGAAGTAGAGCGGGACGAGGTCGACGGGCAGGCCCGCGAAGACCTCCGGGGCGGTCAGGCCGGCCATGCCGTTGCCCGCGTCGGCGACGACCTTGAGGGGCCGGATCCCGGTGAGGTCGACGAGCTGCCGCAGGTGGGCCGCGTACTCCTTGAGGAGCGGCCTTTCCGTACGGGTGCCGGGATCCGCGGCGGGTGCGGCGCGTTCCCCCGCCACGAGCCAGTCGCGGATCCGGCCGAGGCCCGTGTTCTCCCCCAGGGGGGCCGCGCCGCTCAGGCACAGCTTGATGCCGTTGTCCTTCGCGGGGTTGTGGCTGGCGGTGATCATGGCGCCGGGAAGTCCGAGCGATCCACTGGCGTAGTAGAGGTAGTCGGTGGAGCCGAGCCCGGCGTCGATGACGTCGGCACCGGCCCGGCGGGCGCCGTCGCCGAACGCCCGCACCAGCATGGCCGAGGACGGGCGCATGTCCCTGGCCACCACCACCTGCGGGGCGTTGGTGAAGCGTACGAAGAGGCCGCCGACGCGTTCCGCGACCTCACCGTCGAGTTCGGTGGGGACTTCCCCGCGGATGTCGTAGGCCTTGACCAGTCGCGCGTAGTCGGACACGGTCACCCCTTCACGAGACCGGGGCCGCGGACGCCGACCGCCGGCGACGCGCCAGGGCCGCCCGGTAGCCGTCCAGGGTGTCCGCGACCATCCTGCGGCTGCTGAACTCCCGTTCCGCCGTGGTGTACGCGTTGGCCGCCAGCTCGGCGGCCAACGCCTCGTCGGTGAGCACCCGCAGCATCCCGGCGGCCAGTGCGGGCGGGTCGGCCGCCGGCACGAGCAGGCCGTCGACGCCGTCGGTGATGACGTCGCTGATGCCGATGACGCGGGTGCCGACGACGGGCTTGCCGGCGCGCATCGCCTCGACCACGCTGAACGGAAGCCCCTCCGCCAGGGAGGGCTGGACCACCAGATCCGCCGCGGCGTAGACGGCGGGCATCGTCTCGGCCCCGAAGTCCTGGCGGAGGGTGACCAGTTCCGCCACACCGCCGCGTTCGAGCCGGCTCCACACGCTCTTCTCGTACGCGTAGTCCGAGACCCTCCCCGACAGGAGCACCCGCACCCCGGGCAGCTCCGCCGCGACCAGGGGCAGTGCCGAGGCCAGGTCGAGCTGCGCCTTACGGGCGGACATCCGGCCCGGGAGGACGACCAGCCGCTGGTCGGGGGCGACGCCGAGTTCGGCGCGCAGTGCGGAGCGCAGGTTCCGGGCCACGTCGTCCGATGGGGCGTCGGGAACGCCGTTGTGGACGAGCCTGATGCGGTCGGCGGGGGCGCCGAAGCGGGCGGCGCGCTCGGCGAAGAAGCGGCTGGGGACGAAGTGCATGTCGACGGGCAGGGTCCGGTACGACAGCAGGCACCGGCCACGGCCGAACCGCTCCAGGTCGGGGCTCTGCTCGTGCAACGAGCACACCAGCGCGGCGTCCGATTCGAGCGCCACGATGCTCGCGAGGATCAGCGCCTCATGGCTGTTGGCGTGGACGACGTCGAAGCTCTCGCCCTGGAGCACGGCCCCCAGTTCGTCGAGGACGGAGTACTGCATCTGCCGCCATCTCACCTTGTCCCGCGCGTCCACGCGGTCCGCGAAGTCGCGCAGCCGCACGACCCGCCCCGCGTCCTCCGCGCGCTCCCCGGGCAGGTCGTCCAGCCATGACCCGTCGGTCGCGATGACGACCTCGTGGCCGTCGGCCACGAGCCCTTCGCACAGCAGCCGCGCATAGGTCTCGGCCCCGCCGTGCAGGGGCTCGTAACTGGAGGTCAGCATCAGGACTTTCATCGGTCCGCCCTTTCGGTGAGCCAGGGAATGAGCCCACGGCCGGCGTCCTCGCCGGCCTCGCGCAGCGAGTCGGGGGTGCCCACGTCCCGCCAGTAGCCGGTGAGCCGGTGCGCCCCCACGCGTTCGCCGGCGGCCATCAGCGCGGGGGCGAGCTCCCTGGCGTAGTCGTAGACGACGTCCTCGGGGACGTGCGCGATGATGCGGGGGTCCAGGCAGTAGACCCCGGCGCTGATCCAGTGCGTCTCGTCGTCGGGGACGTCCGGCTTCTCCCGGGCGCCGCGGATCCGACCATCGGGGTCGATGTCCAGCACGCCGTAGCGGCGGGCCTGCCGGATCCGCGTACAGGCGAACGTCAGGGCGTAGCCGCCGCGGGTGTGCGCGTCGACGAGCCGTTGGAGCGGCTCGCCCATGATGACGTCGCAGGACGTGACGAGCACGGCGTCGAAGGCGGCCAGTTCCTCGTGGAACAGGCGCAGCGCCCCGGCGGGCCCGGTGAGGCGGGGCTCGGTCCGGGCGTGGACGGGCACCTTCGCCGTGGTGCCGCCGAGGAAGCGGAGGACCTGTTCGGCCTGGTAGTGCAGATTGAGGTAGACGTCCGTGACGTCGGTCTCGGCGCACCGGTCCAGCAGGTGCCCCAGCAGCGGCTTGCCCGCCAGGGGCAGGAGCGGCTTGGGCGTCCGGGCGGTGAGTGCTCCCATCCGGCTGCCGCGCCCGGCTGCCAGGATCATCCCCGCCAGCCTCATCCGGTCTGCCCCGCCTCGGCGGAGTCCGTCTTCTGGAGGGGGCGTGCGGTCAGCCAGGACACGACGGAGTCGACCCCGTCCTCCAGCGTCGTCCCGGCGGTCCAGCCCAACTGGGCCTGGGCGCGGGAGGGATCCAGGCACCCCCTGCGCACTTCTCCCGCCAGCGGCGGCCCGAAGCGGGGCGGCAGCGAACGGCCGGTCCGCTTCTCGACCGCCTGATGGATGTCCAGGACCGAACTCTCCTGGCCCTTACCGATGTTGATCAGACCGTGGCCCTGGTCCACGGCCCGCACGAACGCATCGGCCACGTCGCTCACATGCACGTAGTCGCGGGTCTGCAGGCCGTCCCCGTTGATGACGCAGGTCTGCCCGGAGAGCATGTGCTGCGCGAAGATGGAGACGACTCCCGCCTCACCGAACGGGGTCTGGCGGGGGCCGAAGACGTTGCCGAGGGCGAGCGCGACGTAGTCCAGGCCGTAGGTCTCGTGGTAGAGGCGCAGGTAGTCGACGGCGACGGACTTGGTCAGCCCGTAGAAGGAGCTGGGCACCCGGCCCGCGGACTCCTTGATGGGCACCCCGTCCTCACCGGCGGGCCCGTAGATCGTCCCGCCGCTGGAGGCGAACACGACCTTGCGGCTGCGGCTGCGCCGCGCCGCCTCGAGCATCCGGACCAGGCCGATGACGTTGACCTGGGCGTCCAGCAGGGGATCGCGCATCGACACCTTCACGCTGAACTGCGCGGCCAGCAGCAGCAGCACCTCGGGCGCGAAGTCCTCCACCGCGGCCGCGGTGGACTCGTCGACCACGTCGGCCGTGAGAATGCTCAGCTCGGGCCAACGGGCCTCGCTCTCGGCGAGATTGGCCCGATCGCCGGTGGAGAAGTCGTCCACCACCAGGACGCGGTGTCCCTGGGCGCACAACCGGTCGACGATGTGCGAGCCGATGAACCCGCCGCCACCCGTGACGACAACCTTGCTCATGCCTTGGTCCCCTCTCGTGGTTCGCCAATGTGGTTCACATCCGGATCCGCCGGATCACGCCGCTGGATCACGCCGGCGGATCCGCGGAGCCACGCCGCAGCCGGGCGTCGTCCTGGAGGGTGCGCGGGCCGCGGGCTGCCGGGGACACGGGTGCCGCGGTGGCGGCGGCCGTGTCCCCGGCCCGCACGACACGGTCGGGGAAGTGGCCGGGGCGCGACGCCCGAGTGGCCGTGAGTTCCTCTTCCGATGTCTTTCCGATTCTCGGCCCTCCGGGCCCTTACGCGGCGCCCTTCTTGATGCGGTATCCGACGGCCGTCACGGGGTTGTCGACGAACATGCGGTGAACCGCCGTGTCGTCGAATCCGATGGAGAGAATGTTCTGCCGCTGCTGCTCATAACCGCTCGACCCCGCGGCCACGGCCCCGTCGTCGCGCAGCCACAGCGGATTGTGGTCACTCCGGGACAGCGGCTCCTGGGCCATCGTGGCGACCTCGGTGTGGTCGGTCAGCGCGATGAGGCGGTCCACGCCCAGGTATTCGACGGTGCGCCGGCAGATTTCGAGGTCGACGTGGTACCCGTCGAAGTTGATGCACGGGTACAGGAGGGACTCGCGTGCGGATCGCAGCATTTCGGCCGGAACAGGGCCGAGCAGTTCCCGGAGGTCGGTCTTGTCCCAGTCGGGATCGAGCACCCGCCGCAGTTCGACTTCGCGGTTGACCCGCTCCTGCGGCGTGCGCCAGGAATGCGTGAAGTTCCGCGGGGTGTCGTTGTACAGATGGTCGGTCAGGACCAGGTACGGGGAGGAGTCGTAGCGGCTGTGCAGGAATTCGAGCACTTCCCGCAGTCGGACGGCACTGCGCTCGGGCGCCTCCCGGTGGAAGTGCCCCACGGCGATCCGCAGCCCCTGCTCGTAGAAGCTGGTGAGCAGGTCGGCGAAGGTGGGGCCGGCGTCGATGCGCTCGTCCAGGGCCATGGCGTCGGGCGCCATCACGATGTAGCGCAGGCCGAGCGGGCCGAGGGACGCGATGACGTCCCATTCCTTCGCCGACGGGAACCACCGTCCGGCCCGGGGTATCCCTCCCTGCGGCCCCAGCAGCGGGCCCTCGATCGCGAAACCGGCGATGTTGGGAACCGCGTTCGCCTGTTCGAGCCGGTGGTACTCCTGGAGGACCTCCACCAGGCGGGGGAGATTCTCCCGCCGCAGGTAGACGGTCGGCAGAATTCCGTACTCACGGGATTCCGCAGCCTTCTGGACCTCGGGGAGGTCCTCGGGCGAGATGGTCGAGAAATCGAAGTCATCGATTCCGTGGAAGTGGTAGAGAAGGGCCTTCACTTTTACCCTCGTTCCGTCTCGGACTATTCCTTGGACGGTTGGATTGGGTGCCGTCTCCACAGATACGGCTATCGACTTCCTGAGGCTTTTCTGATTGTCACGATCGACCTCACGAGTCGTCGCCGGGAGCAGCACGTCCTGCTGCAAACTCCGTGGACTGGCCTGCGGATGACACGGCAGCGCCAAAAGAACGGAGACTGTACGTACAAGCATCCGTCGCCCGAGGGTTGTTGAAAACCAAATCCTGGACAGTGTCCTGAAGTCACTGCGGCCTGGCGCACCTTGATGCCTTGACAGTGGTCGTACAATTCGGGGTAAGTATGTGGTGATTATGTGCTGGCGACGCCGGGCGGCACGGTTCTCGCCCGAACGCTGTTACGGGTGTTGCCATTGTTCCTCCCCGCCGGATCATGCTTTTCGCGGCCGGGATGACCGGTGATCCGGCCCTTCACCGGCGGATTCCGGAACCCGCCTGGTCAGCACCCGTAACAGCCCGTCCGGCGTCAGTGCGTGAGGAGCCGGCGGAGGAAGACGTCCGAGACGTGGTTGGTGTCGCCGGGGACGAGGGTGCCGTCCTCGGAGGTGAACAGCACGGCGCTGCCGGAGGCGTCGGTGTACGGGTTGTCCGAGGTGCCGGTGCTCGCCGTGCCGTCCTCGGCCGCGCCGGCGAGTTCGACGGCTCCGGTGGCGAGGTCGCGGCGGAACACGTTCTGCCGCCCGCCGTCGACGCCGGGGACGAGGTTGCCGGCGTCGGAGACGAAGTAGACCCAGCGGTCGTCGTAGGACATGGTGCCGCGGCCGGCGGAGCCGACCGTGGTGGTGCCGGGCAGCGGGGTGGTCACCCTCGTCACGGTGCCGGTGCGCAGGTCGCGGGTGTAGAGCTCCTGGTGGCGGTTGAGGATCGGCCCGCCGGGCGCGTCGAGGGTGTAGACGGCGTACCGCCCGTCGGGGCTGAGGGTGGCGTCCAGGCCGGTGTCGGCGAGTTGGCCGGCGGGGTCGGTGCTCGCGCCGCTGATCACCCCGGTGTGCTGGTCGAACACGTAGAAGGGGTAGGAGGCGTGCCCGAGGATCGCGGGGGAGTCGTGGTCCGTGTGGTCCCCGGGGGCTGCGGGGGTTGCGGAGGCCTGGGTGGGAGCCGGGAGCAGGTTGTACGCGCGGGACTTGAAACCGATGACGCGGCCGTCGGCGCTGATCGAGGGCAGGTAGGAGTCGCCGTTGCCCGGTTTGCCGTTCACCCCGAGGGTGACCAGGCGGGTGGTGCCCTCCCGGCGGTCGGTGACGTAGATGTTCTCCTTGGTGAAGGCGCCGACCGGCGCGAGGTCGGTCCGGGAGGAGGAGAAGGCCACGAAGCGGCCGTCCCAACTGGCCACCGCGTCACGGGAGATGCGGCCGTCCTGGCCGGTGGCGGCCGGGTCGCCGGCGGTGATCAGCTCGGTGACGCCGTCCCGGAGGTCGCGGAGGTAGACCTCCCCGCCGCTGTTGGCCCGGTGGCCGGGCAGCACGTTGGTGGCCTTGGTGCTGAACGCGACGAAGCGGCCGTCGCCGCTGATCGAGGCCTGGGTGGTGGGGGCGTCGAGCTGGGCGCCGTCCGCACCGACGCTGACGCGTTGGGTGCGGCCGCTGCGCAGGTCCCGGACGAAGACGTCCGTCACCCCGTTGGTGTCGCCGGGCACCAGGTTGGTCGCGTCCGAGGAGAACAGGGCGTAGCGGCCGTCGGCGCTCAGCCCCAGGGCGGCGGACGCGCCGTCCGGCTGGGCGCCGTCGAGGCCGACGCTCACCCGGACGATCCCGCCCGTGCGCGGATGCGCTTCGGCGGCCGGTGCGGCGAGGCCGGCCAGTACGGCGGCGAGCAGGGCGCAGCCGCCGCGCAGCAGCCCGCGCCGGGGGTGTGTGGTGGTCATGAGGTGGGGTCCTCCCCTTGGTGAGTGACGACGGCGCGGGCGGTGCCACCCTGGTGGGTGGCACCGCCCGCGCAACTGGCTGGGGAGAGCCAAACGCCCGGCGGACCGGAGGTCAACGGGCCCGCTTCCGCACTGGCAGATTCTCGCCAACTGACCTAGGGGGAAGGGAGGTTGGATACTGCTGGATGGTCAGTCGACGGCCCAGAGCTGGAGGGGGGATCCGGTGTCGGGCTGTTGGGTGGTCCGGGCGCCGTCGGCGGTGGAGGCGGTGGTGAGGAGCAGACCGCTCTTCTGGGAGGTGATCCGGTAGCCGCCGGCGGCCGGGGTGAGCTGCCAGCGCTGGTTGCCGCCGCCGGTGCAGGCCCACTGGATCACTTTGGCGCCGGCGGAGGTGGAGCCGCCGTCGACGTCCATGCACAGGTGCGACTCGCCGTTGGCGATCTGGTAGCTGCCGTCCGCCTGCCGGGTGAGCACCCAGGTCTGGTTCGGGCCGCCGTTGGGGGCCCAGGTGACCAGCTGGGTGCCCTGGGCGGTGGAGTGGCCGGGGTCGTCGAGGGCCTTGCCGGCGGCGGTCAGGGTGTGGGTGCCGTCCAGCGGGGGGTTGGGCGCGGTGCCGGTGGCGGTCAGGGTGAGGGTCTGCTCGCCGGGGCCGCGGGTGCCGCCGACGGGGTTGCCGGTGGTGTCGGCCCAACTGCGGGTCGGGGTGGTCTCGGTGGACCGGCTGTCGGTGGAGGAGAGGCCGAGGACGAGTCCGCTGTAGCGGTTGACGAGCTTGAACGTGCCGGTGGCGGTTCCGTCGGCGGACTTCCCGGGGATGACGAACCACTGCTGGCCGATGCTGGGCCCGCCCGGGCCGGCGGCGGTGGCGGTGGGGCGGGCGCCCCAGGCGCGGCCGGCGGTGGTGGTGGAGTCGACGCCGAGCAGGCGGCCGGTGGCGGCGTTGGTGATCCGGTAGGAGCCGTCGCCGTTGGTGGCGAAGCTCCAGGACTCCAGGGCGGAGCCGGTGCCGGCGGCCAGCGAGGTGGTGGCCGGGCCGCCGGCGACCTGGGCGAGGACCCGGCCGTCGGCGTTGCCGATCCGGTAGGTCCTGCCGGGGTCGACGGGGGGAGCGGCGGGCGCGGAGCCGTTGATCGTCACGTCCACGTACTCGCCGGACGCGCCGTTGGAGCAGCCGAAGGCGCAGTACGAGCGGAAGGTCTTGCCGACGACGGTGCTGTTGGTGCGGTTGGCGCTGTCGAGGAACCAGCGGTACCAGGACGCGGTGTGGTAGCCGCCGGTGTCGCCGATCGGCACCCACTTCTGGCCGGCGAGGTCGGCGGTGGCGTAGTACTGCTGGGGCGCTGAACCACTCTGGTCGACGGCCTGCGGCTCGGCGATGTACAGCCCGAGGTAGGCGTTGTAGGTGATGTCCATGACGAACAGCGGTGAGGTGGGGGGCATCGTGCCGGCCGCGACCTGCTGGGCCACGGTGCCGGTGTTCGCCGGGTCGTACTCGTCGGCGACCGGGGTGTAGCCGGTGGGGTGGGCGGAGTCGGCGGGCACCAGGTTGCTCTCCCGGCCGCCGGTGCCGGGCTGCGACCACGCGCCGTCGTACCACTTCTGCCACGAGTCGGGTGCCATCTTGGCGGCGATCGGGGCCCGGGCGACGTGTTCGTGGAAGGCCTTCCAGCTGCCGCCCTTGTCGACGATCCGCGAGCCGTAGAAGACGTAGAAGTAGCCCGAGGCGGTGTCGACGAAGAGGCGTTGGTCGCCGTCCCCGTAGTCGAAGGTCTGGTTCGGGAAGGCCGCGGTGTCGCCCCGCCGGGTGCTGTAGGGCGAGGTGATGGCGTGGTCCTTGATGGTCCACGTCCGGCCCTGGTCGCTGGAGACGGCGTAGTCGATGGCGTCGAAGTGGAGTCCGTCGCCGAAGGGTTGCGGGGTGAACTCGTTGTGCACCAGCCCGTACCAGTCGCCGGTGTCCGGGTCGACCCAGATGCCGGAGAGGTCGCAGTAGTTCTTCTGGGCGTAGCCCGACCCGGCGGGCGCGGAGGTCGAGGTGAGGCCGGTGGGGCTGTTGTTGCAGCGCCAGGTGGTGTCGTTGTTGCGGTCCTTGGGGTTGGCGGGGTTGACGGCGTTGCTGAGCGCGCTCGACCGGGTGGCGGAGTCGAAGTCCGTGCCGGTGAAGAAGTCCCAGTACCGCGGGTCGTTCGCGCCGTAGAGCGCGGCGGACTGCTGGAAGTAGAAGGTGCCGTCCTTGTCGGTGTACGGGACGGCGGGGGTGTCGGTGGGGTGGCCGTAGCCGACCGGCTTGCCGACGCTCACGGTGTACGGGGCGGTCGACGGGCCGCCGGCCGGGGCGGCCGGCGGTTCGGGGGCGGCCGACGCGGACGGGGCGAGGCCCGCGCTCAGCGCCAGGAGGGCGGGGGCGAGGACGGCGGCGAGTGCTCTGCGGGGTGGGGCGGACACGAGGTCTCCTTCGGTGCTGCACCGTCGGGGCGGGGTGGGCGGTGCTTCTCGGGCCCGCCGGTCGTCGTTGGGGGCGCGACCGCCGAGGCCGACGATGGCATGCAGTATCCGGCCCTCCTGCGCGCAACTGTCAACACCTCTGAGCAACAAATTGCGCAGACGGGTTCCATGGAGTGCTTGAAGATGCTTGAATCTGGCCAGAAAGAAGCAGGTATCAGCAACTATCACGTGGAGGTGGCCGATGGCGACCCATGTCGAGGCCGAGATCGCCAGCCAGCCGGACTGCTGGCGCCGCGCGGCGGAAGTCGCGGCGGCGGAGTGCACGGCGCTGCCGGAGGCCGGTGAACGGGTCGCGGTGATCGGTTGCGGGACGTCACTGTTCATGGGCCAGGCGTACGCCGCCATGCGGGAGTCGAGCGGACAGGGCGTCACGGACGCCTTCGCCGCCTCCGAGTTCCCGGGCGTCCGCTCGTACGACCGCGTGATCGCGCTGACCCGCTCCGGCACCACGACCGAGGTCCTGGCCCTGCTGGAGCGGGTACGCGGAAAGGTCCGCACCGCGGCCGTCACCGCCGACCCGCGGACGCCCGTGATGACCGCCGCCGACGACATCGCCGTGCTGGACTTCGCCGACGAGCGGTCCGTGGTGCAGACCAGGTTCGCCACCACGGCGCTCACCCTGCTGCGGGCCCACCTGGGCCTGCACACCGAGGCGGTGGAGGCCGACGGCCGGGCGGCCCTGGCGGAGCCGCTGCCCGAAGGCCTGGTGGACTGCACCCAGTTCACCTTCCTCGGCACCGGCTGGACGGTCGGGCTGGCGAACGAGGCCGGCCTCAAACTGCGCGAGGCCGCGCTCGCCTGGAGCGAGGCGTACCCGGCGATGGAGTACCGGCACGGCCCGATCAGCATCGCCGCGCCGTCCACCGCCACCTGGATGCTGGGCGCCGCACCGGTGGGCCTGGCCGAGCAGGTCCGGGGCACCGGCGCCCGCTGGATCGAGGGCCGGCTCGACCCGCTCGCCGAACTGGTGCGCGTCCACCGGCTGGCCGCCGCGCTGGCCGCCGCGAAGGGCCTGGACCCGGACCAGCCGCGCAACCTGACCCGGTCCGTGGTGCTCGCCGACTCATGACCGACCAGCCTCGGCTCACGACCGACCAGCCTCGGCTCACGACCGGCCAGCCTCGGCTCACGACCGATCAGCCTCGGCTCACGACCGGCCGGCGTCAGCCCGTGCCCGACCGGCGCCAGCCCATGGCCGGGCAGCGCCTGGTCGTCGCCGTGGACGTCGGCGGCACCGGCATCAAGGCCGCCCTGCTCGACCGGGAGGCGGCCGTCCGGTACCAGGTACGGCGCGCCACCGGGCGCGAACGGGGCCCGGAGGCCGTCGTGGCCACCGTCGTCGACCTGGTCGCGGACGTGCGGCGGGAGGCCGGGCGGCAGGGCGCGGAGGTCGACGCCGTCGGCCTCGCCGTTCCCGGCATCGTCGACGAGGCCACGGGGACGGGCGTCTACTCCGCCACGATCGGCTGGCGGGACGTCCCCTTCCGGGAACTCGTCGCCGAGCGCACCGGCCTGCCCGTGGCCGTCACCCACGACGTGCGCGCCGGCGGCGTGGCCGAGGCCCGGCTCGGAGCCGGGCGCGGCGAGGAGCGCTTCCTGTTCGTCCCGGTCGGCACGAGCATCGCCGCCGCCGTGATGACCGGCGGCCGCGCCCTGCCCGGCGCGCACCACCGGGCCGGGGAGATCGGCCACCTCGTGGTGCGCCCGGGCGGGGAACCGTGCGCCTGCGGGGCCCGGGGCTGCGCCGAGACCTACGCCTCGGCGGCCGCCGTGGCGCGGCGCTACACCGAGGTCACCGGCCGGCCGGCCCTCGCACCGGAGGTGGCGCGGCTGGCCGCCGAGGGGGACGGGGCGGCCGGCGCCGTCTGGCAGGAGGCGGTCGACGCCCTGGCCGACGCCCTGCTGACGGCCGTCCTGGTGCTGGACCCGCCGCTGGTCGTCCTGGGCGGGGGCCTCGCCGAGTCCGGCGACCTGCTGCTCGCCCCGCTGGCCGCCGCGCTGGCCGCCCGCGCCCGGATCCAGGTCGCGCCGCGCCTGGTGCCCGCCGCGCTCGGCGACCAGGCCGGCTGCCTGGGCGCCGGACTGCGCGCCCTGGACGCTGCGGCCGGCCGCGAGGCCCCGGAAGGGAGCCCGGCGCCGTGATCGTCACCGTGACCCCGAACCCCGCCCTGGACATCACCTACGGCGTGCCGGCGCTGCGCCCGCACACCAGCCACCGGGTGGCCTCCGTCCACGAACAGGCCGGCGGCAAGGGCGTGAACGTGGCCCGGGTGCTGCACGGTCTCGGGCGGCGCACCACCGCCGTCCTGCCGCTCGGCGGGCCCACCGGCGCGGCGCTGCGGGCCGACCTCGACCGGGCCGGCATCGCCTGCCTGGGCGTCCCGCTCGCCGCCGGCACGTCGACCCGGCGCACCGTCGCCGTGGTCGACGCCGTCGACGCCACCGTGCTGAACGAGCCCGGACCGGAGCTCTCCGCCGAGGACTGGACGGCCCTGCGTACCGCCGTCCGCGGCCTGCTCCCCACCGCCCGGGCCCTGGTGCTGTCCGGGAGCCTGCCGCCGGGCCTGCCGGGCGACGCCTACGCGGACCTGGTCCGCCTCGCCCACGCACAGGGCGTGCCGGTCGTCCTGGACGCCGACGGCGCCGCGCTCACCGGGGCACTGGCGGCCGGGCCCACGGCCGTCAAACCGAACGCGGTCGAACTGCGCCGCGCCACCGGCATCGCCGACCCGCTCCGCGCGGCACACGCCCTCGTCGACGCCGGCGCCCGGGCGGTGGTCGCCTCGCTCGGCCCCGACGGGCTCCTCGCCGTCACCCCGGACGGCAGCTGGCGGGCCCGCCTGCCCCCGGAGACCGACGTGCGGGGGAACCCGACCGGCGCGGGGGACGCGGCGGTCGCGGCGCTGGCCGCGGCCCTCGCCGACGGCACGCCGTGGCCGGCGGCGCTGGCCCGCGCGGTGGCCCTGTCGGCCGCCGCCGTCCAGGCCCCGTACGCCGGCCGATTCGACCAGCAGGCCTATGACGGCCACCTCCCGCTGGTCCGGGTCACCCCGGCCACGCCCTCCGCCGGCTCAGCCCCTTCCGACTGAACAGCCCCACCCGACAGGAGAGTTCATGCCCCTGGCAGCCACCGGCGGCCTCGTCGCCCGGGCCGCGGCCCGGCACGGCGCCGTCGCCGCCTTCAACGTCATCACCCTGGAGCACGTCGAGGCCGTCGTCTCCGCCGCCGAGACCGCCGGCACCGCGGTGATCCTCCAGGTGAGCGAGAACGCGGTGCGCTTCCACGGCGGGCGGCTGGCCCCGCTCGCCGCGGCCGCCGTGCGCTGCGCCGAGCCCAGCACCGTCCCGGTGGCGCTGCACCTGGACCACGTGAAGACCGGCGTCCTGCTCCGCCAGGCCGCCGAATGCGGGTTCAGCTCGGTGATGTACGACGCCGCGCACCTGCCCTACGCGGAGAACGTCGCCGCCACCCGCGAGGCCGCCGTCTGGGCGCACGGCGCCGGGCTCTGGCTGGAGGCCGAACTCGGCGAGGTCGGCGGCAAGGACGGCCGGGGGCCGCTGGACGCCCACGCACCGGGAGCCCGCACCGACCCGGCAGAGGCGCGGCGCTTCGTCGAGGAGACCGGCGTGGACGCCCTCGCCGTCGCCGTCGGCAGCTCCCACGCGATGACCTCCCGCGACGCCAGGCTCGACCACGACCTGCTCGCCGCCCTGCACGGGGCCCTCGACGTCCCGCTCGTCCTGCACGGCTCCTCCGGAGTCCCCGACGACGAACTGCGCCGCGCCGTCCACGGCGGCATAGCCAAGGTCAACATCGGCACCGCTCTGAGCATCGCCATGACGACCGCCGTCCGGTCCCACCTGGCGGCGGACGAGCGGGGCGTCGACCCCCGCGCGTACCTGGCCGCGGGCCGCGGGGCGATCACCGAGGCCGTCGGCCGGCTCCTGCCCGTCGTCGCGGGGACCGCCGGATGACCGCGCCCCGGCCGACCCCGTCCCCCGAACCACCCCCACGAGGACCGCTCATGCTCCAGATCGACCGGACCGGGTTCACGCTCGACGGGCGCCCCCTGCGCCTGCTCTCCGGCGCCCTGCACTACTTCCGCAGCCTGCCCGGGCAGTGGCCGCGCCACCTGCGGATGCTGCGGGCGATGGGGCTCAACACCGTGGAGACGTACGTCCCCTGGAACCTGCACGAGCCCCGCCCCGGCGTGTACGACTTCACCGGCATCGCCGACCTGGAGGCCTTCCTGCGGGCCGCCGCGGACGCCGGACTGCACGCGATCGTCCGCCCGAGCCCCTACATCTGCGCCGAATGGGAGAACGGCGGCCTGCCCTGGTGGCTCCTGGCCGAACCGGGCACGGCGGGCCGCGGCCTGCCGCTGCGCACCGGCGACCCGCGGTTCCTGGCCCACGTCGACCGCTGGTACGACACGCTGATCCCGATCCTGGCGGCGCACCAGACCACGTGCGGCGGAAACGTCCTGATGGTCCAGATCGAGAACGAGTACGGCTCCTACGGCACCGACCGGGCCTACCTCGCCCACCTCGCCGACGGTCTGCGCGCCCGCGGCATCGACGTCCCGCTCTGCACCTCCGACGGGCCGGAGGACTTCTTCCTCACCGGCGGCGCCCTCCCCGGCCACCTCGCCACCGTCAACTTCGGCAGCCGCGCCACCGAGGCCTTCGCCGAGCTGCGCCGCCACCGCCCCCAGGACCCGCCGATGTGCATGGAGTTCTGGAACGGCTGGTTCGACCACTGGGGGGAGCCGCACACCACCCGCCCGGCCGAGGACGCCGCCGCCGCCCTGCGCGAGATCCTGGCGGCCGGGGCCTCCGTCAACCTCTACATGGCCCACGGCGGCACCAACTTCGGCACCTGGGCGGGCGCCAACACCGCAGACCCGCGTACCGGCCGGGGCTACCAGCCGACCGTCACCTCCTACGACTACGACGCCCCGCTGGACGAACGAGGCGCCCCCACGGCCAAGTTCCGGGCCTTCCGCGAGGTCCTGGCGGCGTACGCGGACGGCCCGGTGCCGGAGCCCGAGGAGCTCCCGGCCACGCTGCCGGCGTGCCGGGTGGAGCTCGACCGGGCCCTGCCGCTGGCGGACGTGGTGGACCACCTGTCCACCGGCGAGGTCCGCTCCGCCGTCCCGCTCTCCTTCGAGGAACTCGGCCTCGCGCACGGCCTCGTCCGCTACCGGACCACCATCCCCGGCCCGCGCACGGCGTACCCGCTGACCGTCGAGGGGCTCGCCGACCGGGCCCACGTCCGCGTCGACGGCACCCACCTCGCCACCCTGGAACGCGACGTCGAGCACGAGCCCCTGCTCGTCCCGGTGCCCGGCGCGGGTGCCCGGCTGGAACTGCTGGTCGAGTCGATGGGCCGGGTCAACTACGGCGCCGGGATCGGCGACCGCAAGGGGATCGCCGGGGCCCTGCACACCCAGCAGTACCTGCACGGGTGGACGGCCGACCCGATGCCGCTGGCCGACGGGACGCCGGACCGGCTCCCCTGGGACGCGGCCGGCGCCCCGGCCGGCGGCCCCGGCGCGGCCTTCCACCGCGGCACCTTCGAGGTCGGGGAGCCCGCCGACGGCTACCTGGCGCTGCCGGGCTGGGGCAAGGGCTACGTCTGGGTCAACGGCTTCCTGCTGGGCCGCTACTGGGACCGCGGACCGCAGTGCACGCTCTACCTGCCCTGGCCGGTTCTGCGCAGCGGGACGAACGAGATCACCGTCCTCGAACTCGACCGGTCCGGCGAACCCGCCGTGCACCTGGTGGCCCGGCCCGACCTGGGCTGACACCCCGTGCACCCGGCCCGCCGCCTGGCCGTCCGCGCGACGGGCCGTGTCGAAACCGAGACCGCTTCGTGCTCCGAAGCCCTAGGAAGATGCTCGATATTGAGCAATACTCATCCGAACTGCGCACCATGGAGCAGGGGGTGGTCCGATGGGCACGCGGCCACCGACGCCCGGACCGGGCCCGGACCAGGATCCGGCCCTGGATCCGGCCCCGGAGCCGGACCCGGTCCGGTGAGGAAGCCGCCGACGCGCGGCGGCACTCCCGGCCGGCCCCGGAACCTCCGGAACCCGGGCACCCTGCCGACCCCCACCGCACCCGCACCCCCACCGCACCGCACCCTCACCGCACCGCACCCGCTCGCGCCAGCCGCCGTCCACCCGACGCCGCGCCGCGATGGCCGAGGGCCAGTACACGTAAAGGACGAGATCCTCATGCCGAAGACACGAATCCGCACCCGCCTGCTGGCCGCCGCCGCGACGCTGCCGCTGCTCGCCGGCATCGCGGCCTGCGGCTCGGGCGGTGACGGCGCCTCGGGCGGCAAAGGCTCCGCCGAGGTCACGTTCTGGGGCTGGGCGCCGGGCTATGAGGAGGCGGTGGCCCAGTACAACGCGGCCCACCCGGACGCCAAGGTCAAGTTCGAGAAGATCGTGTCGGGCAGCAAGGGCGGCTACGCCAAGATCTTCGCGGCGGTCAAGGCCGGCAACGCCCCCTGCCTGGCCCAGGTCGGCTACGAGTCGCTGCCCAGCTTCGTCGTGGAGGGCGCCGTCCAGGACGTCAGCGGCGAGGCCGGGCAGTACCAGTCGCAGTACGGGGACGGCGCCTGGAACGCGGTGAAGGTCGGCGGCCAGGTGTACGGCATCCCGGTCGACGTGGGCCCGATGGCGCTCTACTACCGCACCGACCTGTACGCCCAGTACGGCCTGAAGCCGCAGGCCACCTGGGAGGAGTTCGCCGCAGACGCCGCCAAGGTGCACGCCGCCAACCCCAACGGGTACCTGAGCGTGTTCAACCCGGACGACCCGTGGTGGTTCGCCGGCATGTCCGCCCAGGCCGGTGGCAGTTGGTTCGGCACCGACAGCAAGGGCTGGAAGGTCTCGCTCGCGGGCGACCCGGCCACCGCCAAGGTCGCGAAGTACTGGCAGGGCCTGATCGATCAGGGCCAGGTCAAGTCCGAGCAGGGCTTCAGCCCCGACCTCTACAAGGACCTCCAGGACGGCACGCTCGCCGCCTACCCCGGCCCGGTCTGGTTCTCCTCCATCCTCGAACAGAACGCGGCGCAGGCGTCCGGCAAGTGGGCGGTCGCCCCGATGCCGCAGTGGCAGGACGGTGCCAAGTCGGTCGGCAACGACGGCGGTTCGTCCACCGCGGTGGTCAAGGGCTGCAAGAACACCGCCGCCGCGCTGCGCTTCGCCAACTGGATGAGCACGGACGCCGCCGCCGTCGGCACCCTCGTGGACAAGGCCGGCATCTACCCCGCCTCCACCGGCGGCACGTCGGTGCCGGCGCTGGCGAAGCCGAGCGCCTACTTCGGCAACCAGCCGATCTTCGACGTCTTCAAGCAGGCGACGGCGCAGGCCCCCAAGTGGAGCTGGGGCCCGACCATGACCCAGACCTCCAGCGACCTCACCGACGCCTTCGGCGCGGCCGTCGCCGCCCACGGCGACCTGACGGCGGCGCTGGGCACGGTGCAGAACAAGACCGTCGACGCGATGAAGTCCAAGGGGCTGACGGTCACCGCCGGCTGACCGGCTCGCCGGCGGACCCCGCGCGGTCCGCCGGCCCGGGCGCGTCCGACACCCCCGACGCGCCCGAGGGACCGACCACCGCCCGCACGAGAGAGAACCCCAGATGAGCGCAGCAACCCCGGCGGCGCCGGGCCGCACCGCCCCGAAGGCCGCCACCGCACGACGGAAGCCGTCCCGCAACCGCGCGGCCCTCGGCTTCCTGGCCCCCTTCGGCCTGCTGTTCACCGTCCTGTTCCTGCTGCCCATCGGGTACGCGCTCTGGCAGAGCCTGTACCGCGTGGAGCGCTCCGGCCTCGGCTTCGGCCCGGCCAGAACGGTCTTCGCGGGGCTCGACAACTACACGGCGGCCCTGGGCGACGGCTCGTTCCTCGCGGGCGTCGGCCGGGTGCTGCTCTTCGGCGTGGTCCAGGTCCCGGTGATGCTCGGACTGGCCCTCGGCCTCGCCCTGCTGATCGACGCCAAGGGCACCCGGCTGCGGAAGTTCTTCCGGCTCGCCTACTTCCTGCCGTACGCGATCCCGGGCGTCGTGGCCACCATCCTCTGGGCGTTCCTCTACCTGCCCGGTACCAGCCCGCTCGTCGCCGGACTGAGGGACATCGGCATCGACGCCGACTTCCTCTCCTCCGGCGCCGTCCTGTGGTCGATGGCCAACATCGTCACCTGGACCTGGACCGGCTACAACATGCTGGTCATCCTCTCCGCCCTGCAGGCCATCCCCAGCGAGCTCTACGAGGCCGCCGACCTCGACGGCGCCGGCCCCTGGCGGACCGCCTGGCACATCAAGATCCCGCTGGTGGCCCCCGCCCTGGTGCTGACCGGGATCTTCTCCATCATCGGCACCCTCCAGCTCTTCACCGAGCCGATGGTCCTGCACTCGCTGGCCTCGACCGTCTCCGCCGACTACACGCCCAACATGGCGGCGTACAACGCGGCGTTCGGCACCAACGACTACGGCAAGGCGGCGGCCATCGCCGTCCTGCTGGCCCTGGCCACCTGCGTCCTGTCCTTCACCTTCCTGCGCCTCTCGGTGCGCATCACCGGAAACCGGGTGACCGCATGAGCACCGCCGACCTCCGCCGCCCCGAGACCGCCGGCCCGGCGCGCCGCCGCCCCGCCGGGCCCGCCCCACTGGGTGCCCCCGGCCGCCGGCCGCGCCCCAACGTCCTCGGCACGGCCGTCCTGTTCGTGCTCTCCGCCTACTTCCTGCTGCCCGCCTGGTGGCTGCTGGTGGCCTCCACCAAGAGCAGCAGCGACCTGTTCGGCAGCGGCGGCTTCTGGTTCTCCACCCTCCACCTCGGCGACAACCTGCACGACCTGGCCACCGCCAACAACGGGCTCTACTTCCGCTGGCTCCTCAACACCGTGCTGTACGCGGGCGTCGGCGCCGCGGCCGCCACCCTGCTCGCGGCGATGGCCGGCTACGCGCTCACCAAGTACCGGTTCCGGGGCCGCGAGGCGGTGTTCAACACGATCCTCGCCGCGGTGCTCGTCCCCGCGCCGCTCCTCGCCCTGCCGGTCTACCTGCTGCTGTCCAAGGCCCAGCTGGTCAACACCGTCTGGGCGGTCCTGCTGCCCAGCATGGTCAGCCCGTTCGGGGTCTACCTCAGCCGGATCTACGCCGCCGCGTCCGTCCCGGACGAGATCCTGGAGGCCGCCCGGATGGACGGCGCGGGGGAGTTCCGGATCTTCTTCACGGTGGTCCTGCGGATCTTCTCGCCGGCGCTGGTGACCATCTTCCTGTTCCAGTTCACCACCATCTGGAACAACTTCTTCCTGCCGCTGGTCACGCTCTCCGACCAGAAGCTCTGGCCGGTCAACCTCGGCCTCTACTACTGGAACGGCCTGCGGGACCACACCCCGTACAACCTGGTCGTCACGGGCTCGCTGGTCTCGGTCGTCCCGCTGGTCGTGGCCTTCCTGCTGCTGCAGCGGTTCTGGCGCACGGACCTGACGGCGGGCGGCGTCAAGGCCTGAACCGGGCCCGGGCGTGGTCGGTGGATCAGGCCACCCTCGGGCCCGTCGGCGGTCAGGCCCGCAGGACCCGGACGCCGCAGCCGGTGACGGCCCGCTGCTGCGCGTCCGTCAGGCCGTCGTCCGTCACCAGGTCGTGGACGTCGGAGAGCGGGCAGATCCGGGCGAAGGTGACCTTGCCGACCTTGGTGCTGTCGGCCAGCACGACCGAGCGCGCGCTGCTGCGCAGGAACGCCCGGTCGGTCTGGGCCTCCATCTCGTCGTGCGTGGTGCAGCCCTCCTGCGCCGTCAGGCCGTCGACCCCGATGAAGGAGATGTCCAGGTGGTACTGCGAGAGCATCCGGTCGGCGGCCGGGCCGACCAGTTCGTAGCTGGCCGTGCGGGCGATGCCGCCGATCACCACGAGACGCACCTCGGGGCGGACGATCAGGTCGGCGGCGATGTTCACCGCGTTGGTCACGACGGTGATGCCGCTGCGCTCGGCGAGCACCCGGGCGAGCTCGCTGGTGGTGGTGCCGCCGCTGAGGCCCACCACCGCCCCCTCCGGCACGAGTTCGGCCGCCGCCAGGGCGATCCGGCGCTTCTCCTCCCGCTGCTTCTCGCCGCGGTGGCGCAGCGGCAGTTCGAGGTTGACCGAGCCGGTCACCGCGCCGCCCCGGGTGCGGTGCAGCAGCCCCTGCTCGTGGAGCTCCTGGAGATCGCGGCGCACGGTCGCGGTCGAGACGTCCAGGAGTTCGGCGAGCGCGTGCACATCGGCGCTCCCCGCTTCGGTGACGTGCGAGAGGATCCGGGTAGCGCGATCAGCTTTGAGCATGACGCGATTCTAGCCCGGTCGGGAGCCAAACCCCTGGGTGGCGCCGGGTCGGGCTGATTCCGGCGAGCAGGTCGCAGGTCTGGTCGTCCGCTCGAATCTGACTATCATGGCTATGAAACAAGCAACTTCACTCAGTTCTACGGCTGCCTGGCGCAGCGCCGGAGGTGACCGCGTGACAGCGGACCGCATGTCCCTGGCCGGCGCCCGGCTGGTCCTGCCCGGCGGCGTCGTCGAGGGCGGCCGCCTGGCCGTCGAGGGCGACCGGATCGCCGGCCTCGGAGGCGAGAG
>NZ_JBEOUK010000058.1:0-50542 GCF_040304045.1 Kitasatospora sp. NPDC094016 | reverse complement strand
GGAAGCTAAGCCTTACAGCGCCGATGGTACTGCAGGGGGGACCCTGTGGGAGAGTAGGACGCCGCCGAACAATTATTCCGAAAAGACCCCCTCCCATCCGGGAGGGGGTCTTTTTGCATTTCCCGGAGACACGGCAGAAGGCTTTCACACCGGCCCGGCCGAGGGGGTGGGCGCCGTCAATATGTCGCTAAAACCGCATGATCAGTCCACTGATCAGCGGAAAATCGCCGCTCACGCCGTAGTCTCGAAGGGAAGGGGAACAGGTGTCCGGGGGTGGCCCCGGGGCAGAGCCGGATCAAGAATGGTGCTCATGGGACGAGGCAGGCTGCGCATCTACCTTGGGGCGGCCCCCGGGGTCGGCAAGACGTACGCCATGCTCGCCGAGGCGCACCGGCGACAGCAGCGTGGCACGGACGTCGTGGTGGCGTTCGTGGAGGATCACGGCCGGCGGCTCACCGCGGAGCTCGTCGACGGGCTGGAGGTCGTGCCGCGCCAGCAACTGGTGCACCGGGAGGCCGCGTTCACCGAGATGGACGTGGACGCCGTCCTCGCCCGCCGCCCGCAGGTGGCGCTGGTGGACGAGCTGCCGCACACCAACATCCCCGGCTGCCGCAACGCCAAGCGCTGGCAGGACGTCGAGGAGCTGCTGGCGGCCGGGATCGACGTGATCTCCACCGTCAACATCCAGCACCTGGAGTCGCTCGGCGACGCCGTCGAGGGCATCACGGGAGTGCGCCAGCGCGAGACCGTGCCGGACGCGGTGGTGCGCCGGGCCGATCAGATCGAGCTGGTCGACATGTCGCCGCAGGCGCTGCGGCGGCGGCTGGCGCACGGCAACGTGTACGCGCCGGAGAAGATAGACGCGGCGCTGGCCAACTACTTCCGCCCGGGCAACCTGACCGCGCTGCGCGAGCTGGCGCTGCTGTGGACCGCCGACCGGGTCGACGAGTACCTGCAGAAGTACCGGGCCGAGCAGGGCATCGAGGGCACCTGGCAGGCCCGGGAGCGGATCGTGGTGGGCCTGACCGGCGGCCCCGAGGGGGCGACGCTGATCCGGCGGGCGGCTCGGATCGCGGCCCGTGTCTCCGGCGGCGAGCTCCTCGCCGTCCACATCTCCCGCTCGGACGGGCTCTCGGGCACCGGCTCCCCGCAGACGCTGATCGAGCAGCGGGCCCTGGTCGAGAGCCTCGGCGGCTCCTTCCACGCCGTCCTCGGCGACGACCCGGCCGCCGGGCTGCTGGACTTCGCCCGGGGCGTGAACGCGACCCAGATCGTGCTGGGCACCAGCCGCCGGCCGGCCTGGCAGTACCTCTACGGGCCGGGCGTCGGCACCACGGTGACCCGGGAGGCCGGCGACATCGACATCCACATGGTCACCCACGAGCACGCCGGGCACGGCCGCGGGCGGGTGCCGGTGCGCCGGATCACCGATCTGGGCCGCTCCCGCACCATCGCGGGCTGGCTGATCGGGCTGGCGGGTCCGCCGGTGCTGGCGCTGGTGCTGACCGCGATCGGCGGGCTGGGCCTGTCCACCGACATGCTGCTGTTCCTGTCGCTGACGGTGTGCGCGGCGCTGGTCGGCGGGCTGCTGCCGGCGATCGGGTCGGCGCTGGTCGCCTCGTCGGTGCTGAACTACTACTTCACGCCGCCGATCCACACCTTCACGATCAACGAGCCGCAGAACATCATGGCGGTGGCGATATTCACCGTGGTCGGCATCTCGGTCGCCTCCGTGGTCGACCTGGCGGCCCGGCGCACCCACCAGGCCGCCCGCAGCCAGACCGAGGCGCAGACGCTCAGCGCGCTGGCCGGTACCGTGCTGCGCGGCGCGCCGAACGGGGACGGGGTGCTGACCGCGCTGATGGAGCAGGTCCGGGAGACCTTCGGGCAGGAGAGCGCCGCGCTGCTGGAGCGCCCGGAGCCGCTCGGTGCCTGGGTGCCGGTCGCCACCGCCGGGCCGCGCCCGCCGGAGCGGCCGGAGGAGGCCGACGTGGACGTCCCGGTCGGCGACAGCCTGGCGCTGGTGCTGCGCGGCCGGGTGCTGCCGGGGGCGGACCGGCGCCTGCTCGGGGCGTTCGCCGCGCAGGCGGCCGTGGTGCTGGAGCGCCGCCGGCTGGCCCGGGAGGCCGCGGCGGCCCGCCGGGAGGCGGAGGGCAACCGGATCCGCACCGCCCTGCTGGCGGCCGTCTCGCACGACCTGCGCACCCCGCTGGCGGGGATCAAGGCGTCCGTCACTTCGTTGCGGGCGGCCGACGTCGAGTGGGCGCCGGAGGACGAGGCGGAGCTGCTGGCCGGCATCGAGGCCGGGGCCGACCGGCTCGACCACCTGATCAACAACCTGCTGGACATGAGCCGGTTGCAGACCGGCACCGTCACCCCGCTGATCCAGGAGACCGACCTGGACGAGGTGGTGCCGTTCGCCCTCGGCGGGGTGCCGCCCGAGTCGGTGCGCCTCGACGTCCCGGAGACGCTGCCGATGATCCGGGCCGACGGTGGCCTGCTGGAGCGTTCGCTGGCCAACCTGGTCGAGAACGCCGTCAAGTACAGCCCGGACGGCGTCAAGGTGCTGGTCAAGGCCGACGCGCTGCGTCAGCCGGGCGGTTCCGCGCGGGTCGAGCTGCGGATCGTGGACCGCGGCCCGGGCGTGCCCGAGGACGCCAAGGAGCGGATCTTCGCGCCGTTCCAGCGTTACGGGGACGCGCCGCGCGGCGCCGGGGTGGGGCTCGGGCTCGCGGTGGCGCGCGGCTTCGTCGAGGCGATGGACGGTACCGTCACCGCCGAGGACACCCCCGGCGGCGGCCTCACCATGGTCGTCAGCCTGCCCGCCGCCGAGCGTCCGCCGGAACCGGGGGAGGCGGCCGGGGACGGGCACGATCCGCTGTCGCGGCTGATCACGTGACAGCCGGTGGCCTGCCGCTCCGGCCTGTCGTTCCCCGCTTCCGCACGTCGTATGTTCAGCAAGTCCCACAGTCCGTAAGTCCGACAGCCCTGAAAGGCGGAGCCCGTAAATGACCCGGGTCCTCGTCGTGGACGACGAACCGCAGATCGTCCGCGCGCTGGTGATCAACCTCAAGGCCCGCAAGTACGAGGTCGACGCTGCCCATGACGGCGCGAGCGCCCTGGAACTGGCCGCCGCCCGCCATCCCGACGTCGTCGTCCTCGACCTGGGCCTGCCCGACATGGACGGCGTCGAGGTGATCCGCGGCCTGCGCGGCTGGACCCGGGTGCCGATCATCGTGCTGTCGGCCCGGCACGCCTCCGACGAGAAGGTCGAGGCCCTGGACGCCGGCGCCGACGACTACGTCACCAAGCCGTTCGGCATGGACGAACTGCTCGCTCGGATGCGCGCCGCCGTGCGCCGCGCGGAGCCCGTCGCGGGCGAGGACGACTCGCTGGTCGTCACCGAGAGCTTCACCGTCGACCTCGCCGCCAAGAAGGTCAACCGGGACGGCACCGACGTCCGCCTCACCCCGACCGAGTGGCACCTGCTGGAGGTGCTGGTCCGCAACGCCGGCCGGCTGGTCAGCCAGACCCAGCTGCTCCAGGAGGTGTGGGGCCCCGCCTACCGCACCGAGACCAACTACCTGCGGGTCTACCTCGCCCAACTGCGCCGCAAGCTGGAGCGCGACCCCTCGCACCCGCGCCACTTCATCACCGAACCGGGCATGGGCTACCGCTTCGAGAGCTGATCCCGGGGCGCTCCCGGTGGTCGCACGGCCTGCCGCCGGGGGCGCGGAAACCGGTACCCTTCCGACATGAGTGGTGACAACAGCAGCGACCAGCCGCAGGGGCGCTTCCGCCGCATGCTCAGCCGGCTGACATCCTCGGCCGAGGAGTTGCAGGCCGAGGAGCTGCGCCAGGAGAGCGCGGCGGAGTCGGGCTGCACGCCGATCGCCGGCTGCGCGGACCGCGAGCTGGTCACCGTCGCGGGCACGTTGCGCACGGTGACGCTCCGCCCGCGGGCCGGGGTGCCGGCCTTGGAGGCCGAACTCTTCGACGGCACCGAGGCGCTGGACGTGGTCTGGCTCGGCCGCCGCTCGATCGCGGGCATAGAGCCGGGCCGCCGGCTCGTCGCCAGCGGCCGGATCAGCCACGCACGCGGGCGCCGCGTGCTGTTCAACCCCCGCTATGAGCTGCGTCCGGTCGGACACGGGAGCGAATGAGCGTGAGCAACCAGCCCGGCGGCGAGTCCGCCGCCCAGCTTGACCTGGCCGCGAACCACCACGCGCCGCCCGGCCCGCACGGACCCGGGGCCGCGGCCGACGCGGCCGTCCGCGAGGCCGTCGTCGCCACGGAGGCCGCCGACAGCGCGGCCGAGGAGGCCGCCCGCAAGGCCGCCGCCTCCAAGGAGGCGGCCGACACGATCCTGCAGGCCTTCGGCGGCGTGCGCGGCATGATCGACATGACGCTGCCCGGCCTGGTCTTCATCGTCACCTTCAACATCACCCACCAGGTCAGCTCCGCCGCCTGGGCCGCGCTGGGCCTGTGCGCGGTGTTCGTGGTGACCAGGCTGGCCCGGCGGGAGACCGTCCAGCACGCCTTCAGCGGGGTGTTCGGCGTCGCCCTCGGCGCCTGGATCTCGATGAAGAGCGGCCGCGCCGAGGACTTCTACCTGCCCGGCCTGCTGTGGAACGTCGGCTACTGCATCGCCCTGGCGGTCTCCGCCCTGGTGCGCTGGCCGATGATCGGTGTGATGCTCGGCCCGGTCACCGGCGAGATGTTCACCTGGCGCAAGGAGAACCCGGGCCGGTTCGCCGCCTACACCAAGGCGACCTGGGCCTGGGTGGTGATCATGGGCCTCAAGCCGGTGATCCTCTTCCCGCTGTACTTCACCCACAACGTCAACCTGCTCGGCTGGCTCAAGGTCGCCCTCGGCATCCCGCCGATGCTGCTGGCGATGTACGTCACCTGGCAGATCCTGCTCAAGGCGCCGCCGCCGATCAAGGCGCAGTTCGACGACGACGAGGAGCCGGCCCGCTAGCCGGAGCCCCGGCCGGTCCGAACGCGACGGGCGAGGGCCCGCACCCCTGGTGGGTGCGGGCCCTCGCCCGTGTCCGGTCCGCGCCTTCGGCCCTACTGGGCGCCGGAGGACGCCGACAGCAGGTCCTCCAACTCCTCCTCGCGCTCCTGCGCGGCCACGAAGAGCAGCTCGTCGCCGCCCTCCAGGGTGTCGTCCTTGCCCGGCACCAGCACCCGGCCCTCGCGGATGATCGTCACCAGCGCGGTGTCCTGCGGCCAGGCCACGTCGCCCACCCGGGTGCCGACCAGCTCGGTGTCGGCGGCCAGGGTCAGCTCGACCAGGTTGGCGTTGCCCTGGCTGAAGCGCATCAGCCGGACCAGGTCACCGACGCTGACCGCCTCCTCGACCAGGGCGGACATCAGACGCGGGGTGGACACGGCCACGTCCACGCCCCAGGACTCGTTGAAGAGCCACTCGTTCTTCGGGTTGTTCACCCGGGCGACCACCCGCGGCACCGCGTACTCGGTCTTGGCGAGCAGCGAGACGACCAGGTTCACCTTGTCGTCGCCGGTCGCGGCGATCACCACGTGGCAGCGCTGCAGTGCCGCCTCGTCCAGCGAGGTGATCTCGCAGGCGTCGGCCAGCAGCCACTCCGCCATGGGCACCCGCTCCACCGAGATGGAGTTGGGGTTCTTGTCTATCAGCAGGACCTCGTGCCCGTTCTCCAGCAGCTCGCCCGCGATCGAGCGACCCACGGCACCGGCCCCGGCAATGGCGACCCGCATCAGTGACCCTCCTCCTTCGGCCCCTGCGCGAACGCGGCCTCGACCGCCGTCAGGTCGCCCCGGCGCAGCATCACGTGCACCAGGTCGCCCTCCTGCACCACCATCTGGGGCGAGGGCAGCACGCCCTCGCCGAGCCGGGTGACGAACGCCACCCGGGCGCCGGAGGACTCCTCCAGCCCGCTGATGCGGTGGCCGACCCAGCCCGGGTCGTAGGCGACCTCGGCCAGTTGGACGCCGCCGCTCGGGTCCTGCCACAGCGGCTCGGCGCCGCTCGGCAGCAGCCGGCGCAGCATCTGGTCGGCGGTCCACCGGACCGTCGCCACGGTCGGGATGCCCAGGCGCTGGTAGACCTCGGCGCGGCGGGGGTCGTAGATCCGGGCCGCGACGTTCTCCACGCCGAAGTTCTCCCGGGCCACCCGCGCGGCGATGATGTTGGAGTTGTCGCCGCTGGAGACCGCGGCGAACGCGCCGGCCTCCTCGATGCCCGCCTCGCGCAGGGTGTCCTGGTCGAAGCCGACGCCGGTCACCCGGCGCCCGTTGAACCCGGCGCCCAGCCGACGGAACGCGGTCGGGTCCTGGTCGACCACGGCCACCGAGTGGCCCTGTTTCTCCAGGGCTCTGGCGAGGGCCGAGCCCACGCGGCCGCAGCCCATGATGACGATGTGCACCGGCGCTACCTCACCCGTCCCGTAGGGTTCTTGACCTGCGCAAACACCGTTCATCTCCCTTTCCCGCCCGGCTTCCCTGGGCGAGCGTTCTCGTGGGGCGCCGACTCACAACGTGAGTGTTGCCCGCCGACTCGTATCCGACACGCTAGCCGGTCCACAGAACGCGGTCGCGACGAAGGGGGGGACAAACGGCGGAGCCCGGCCCGGGAAGCCCCTACGATTCCTTAACGTGCCTATGCCGACTGACCTACCGAAACGCATCCTGATCGGGCGCGCCCTGCGCAGCGACAAACTGGGCGAAACACTTCTGCCCAAGCGGATCGCGCTGCCCGTCTTCGCCTCGGACGCGCTCTCCTCGGTCGCGTACGCCCCCGAGGAGATCCTGCTGACGCTCTCCGTGGCGGGTGCCTCGGCGATCCACTTCTCCTGGCAGATCGGCGTCGTCGTCGCGATCGTGATG
This sequence comes from Kitasatospora sp. NPDC094016, assembly GCF_040304045.1. Lineage (NCBI taxonomy): Bacteria > Bacillati > Actinomycetota > Actinomycetes > Kitasatosporales > Streptomycetaceae > Kitasatospora > Kitasatospora sp. NPDC094016. The sequence goes on along the minus strand of NZ_JBEOUK010000058.1, from coordinate 43,669 downwards.
CTCGCGGTGGTCGCCTCCTACCGGCAGAACGTGCACGCCTACCCGAGCGGCGGCGGCGACTACGAGGTCGCGACCGTCAACCACGGGCCCAAGTCGGGGCTCGTCGTCGCCAGCGCCCTGATGGTCGACTACGTGCTCACCGTGGCCGTCTCGACGACCTCGGGCGTCGCCAACGTCGTCTCCGCCGTCCCCGCGCTGCGCGGCCACGAACTGACCCTGTCGGTCATCGTCGTGGTGGTGCTGATGGGCATGAACCTGCGCGGCGTCCGCGAATCCGGCACCGCCTTCGCCGTCCCGACGTACGCCTTCATGATCGGCGTCATCGGCATGGTCGGCTACGGCTTCGTCCGGCACTTCCTGTTCGGCCAGGACATGCCCGCCGAGAGCTCCGGCTTCCACCTCGCCGCCACCCCCGGAAACGACTCGCTGGCCGGGTTCGCCATGGTGTTCCTGCTGCTCAAGTCGTTCTCCTCCGGCTGCGCCGCGCTCACCGGCGTGGAGGCCATCTCCAACGGCGTGCCGGCCTTCCGCAAGCCCAAGAGCAAGAACGCCGCCACCACCCTGCTGATGATGGCCAGCATCGCCGTGGTGATGTTCATGGGCATCATCTGGCTGGCCCGCCTCACCGGCGTCCAGATGGCCGAGAACCCGGCCGAGCAGCTCGTCGGCTCCTCGCCCGGCTACCACCAGAAGACCGCGCTCGCCCAGATCAGCGAAGCCGTCTTCAACAACTTCACGCCCGGCTTCTACTTCGTCGCCGCCGTCACCGGCCTGATCCTGGTGCTCGCCGCGAACACCGCCTTCAACGGCTTCCCGGTGCTCGGCTCGATCCTCGCCCAGGACCGCTACCTGCCGCGCCAGCTGCACACCCGCGGCGACCGGCTGGCCTTCTCCAACGGCATCATCCTGCTGGCGATCGCCGCGATCCTGTTCGTCATCGCCTTCGACGCGGACCCCAACCGGCTGATCCAGCTCTACATCGTCGGCGTCTTCGTCTCCTTCAACATGAGCCAGTCCGGCATGATCCGGCACTGGACCAGGCTGCTGCGCACCGAGACCGACCCGGCCAAGCGCCGCCACATGCAGCGCAGCCGGGCGATCAACACCTTCGGCCTGGTGATGACCATGGCCGTGCTGATCGTCGTCCTGGTCACCAAGATCAGCCACGCCTGGATCGCGATCGCCGCGATGGTCGTGCTCTTCGTGATGATGAAGGGCATCCGCCGCCACTACGACCGGGTCTCCGAGGAGCTCACCGCCGCCGAGGAGCCGGACGACGTGGTGCTGCCCACCCGGGTGCACGCCATCGTGCTGGTCTCCAAGCTGCACAAGCCCGCGCTGCGCGCCCTCGCCTACGCCAGGCTCGCCCGCGCCCACACCCTGGAAGCCGTCACCGTCAACGTCGACCCGGCCGACACGGCGGCGCTGCGCCGGGAATGGGACGAGCGCGGCATCGAGGTGCCGCTCAAGGTGCTGGACTCGCCGTTCCGCGAGATCACCGGGCCCGTCCTCGACTACGTGAAGAACCTGCGCCGCAGCAGCCCGCGCGAGGTGGTGTCGGTCTACATCCCCGAGTACGTGGTCGGCCACTGGTACGAGCACCTGCTGCACAACCAGAGCGCGCTGCGGCTCAAGGGACGGCTGCTGTTCAAGCCCGGGGTGATGGTCACCTCGGTGCCGTGGCAGCTGGAGTCCTCCGAGCGGCGCAAGCCGCAGAAGGCCTGGTCGGCGCCGGGTGCCGTCCGGCGTGGCGAGCCTCGGGCGCCGAAGGCCGTAAAGTCGAAGGTCCCCGTTATGCCAGACGCCACCGCTGACAGCAGCAAGGACTCCGCCCAGTGACCCGCAACACCCCGTCCCGCTCCTCCGGATCCTCGGGCAAGGGCGCCCGCAAGGGCGCCGCCAAGCCCGGCAAGGTCGCCCGGCCGCGCTGGGGCAAGCCCGTGCGCCCGGCCGCCACCGACCGCGACGGCTTCACCGCGCAGACCGCGCCGCTCGCGCCGGGCGAGCCCGCTCCCGCGCGTCCGGCGGAAGCCGACACGGGGAAGCCGAAGGCCGCCCGTACGCAGAAGACCGACGGTGCGCAGAAGGCCGAGCGCACGCAGAAGGCCGAGCGCTCCAAGGACGGTGCGCCGAAGGGCGACCGTGCGCAGGGCTCCCGCGCGCAGGCGCCCCGCACGCCGGGGGAGCGGCCGCGCAAGCAGGCGGTGCGGCCGCCGAAGGCGCTGCGCACCGCGCCGCGGGCCGCGCGGCCCGAGACGCCGTCCGGCGATCCGCTGGCCGGCCAGCGCTACGAGGTCGAGGTCGGCCCGGTCGCGCACGGCGGCGGCCACTGCGTGGCCCGGCACGAGGGCCGGGTGCTGTTCGTCCGGCACGCGCTGCCCGGCGAGAAGGTGGTCGCACTGGTCACCGAGGGCACCTCCACCTCCCGGTTCCTGCGGGCCGACGCGGTCGAGATCCTGGAGCCCGCCAAGGAGCGGATCACGCCGCCGTGCCCGTTCTCCGGGCCCGGCAAGTGCGGCGGCTGCGACTGGCAGCACGTCACCCCGGGCGGGCAGCGCAAGCTCAAGGGGCAGGTGCTGACCGAGCAGCTGGCCAAGCTGGCCGGCCTCACCCCGGCCGAGGCCGGCTGGGACGGCAGTGTCGAGCCGGTCGGCGGCAAGCTGCCGGCCGGGCAGGTGCCGACCTGGCGCACCCGCGTGCAGTACGCCGTGGACCAGGAGACCGGGAAGGTCGGCCTGCGCAAGCACCGCTCGCACGACGTGCAGCCGGTGGACCGCTGCCTGATCGCCGCCGAGGGCGTCACCGAACTCGGCATCGAGGCCCGCGACTGGCCGGGCATCGCCTCGGTCGAGGTGATCGCCGCGAGCGGCTCCTCGGACCGCCAGGTGGTGCTCACCCCGCGTTCCGGCGCCCAGCTGCCGCTGGTCGAGCTGGACAAGCCGGTGTCGATCGCCCGGGTGGACGACCAGGGCGACATCCACCGCGTGCACGGCCGCAGCTTCGTGCGCGAGCGGGCGACCGGGCGGACCTGGCGGGTCAGCAACGGCGGCTTCTGGCAGATCCACCCCGAGGCGCCGGACACCCTGGTCGACGCCGTCCTCGACGGCCTGGACCCGCAGTGGGGCGAGAACGCGCTCGACCTGTACTGCGGCGTCGGCCTGTTCGCGGGCGCGCTGGCCGACCGGGTCGGCGAGGAGGGCGCGGTGCTCGGCATCGAGTCCTCCAAGCAGGCCGTGGCCGACGCCCGGCACAACCTGGCCGCGCTGGACAACGTGCGGATCGAGTGCGACCGCGTCGAGACGCTGCTGCCGCGCACCGGCATCACCGCCACCGACCTGATCGTCCTGGACCCGCCGCGCTCGGGCGCCGGGCGCGAGACCGTCGCGCACCTGGTCGGGCTGGAGGCGCGCCGGATCGCGTACGTCGCCTGCGACCCGGCGGCGCTCGCCCGGGACCTGGCGTTCTTCCGCGAGGGCGGCTACCGGCCGGTCTCGCTGCGGGCCTTCGACCTGTTCCCGATGACGCACCACTTCGAGTGCGTGGCGGTCCTGGAGCCGATCGGGAAGTGACCCGGCGGCCCTCCGGGGTGCCGGTCGGCTTCGACGGGCGCTGATTGCGTTCGCGAGGGGTCGCGAGGGGTCGCGGGGGGTCCGGGGGAGTTCGGGAGAGTTCGGCCGAGTTCGGCCGAGTTCGGTAGCGGAGGCGGTACCCGTTCACGCGGGTGCCGCCTCCTCGCCGTTCCGGTGCGGGACGGTCAGGGCCGGTTGTGCTCCTCTTCGTCGGCACTGTGCGGAAGGTCGATCCCGTGCTGGGCGGCGAGCCGGAGCAGTCCGGCGATCCGGCCCTCGTACGCCTGGACGCCGTCGGCGTCTCCTTCGGTCCGGGCCGTTGCGAGGTCCCGGCGGGCCTGGGCGAGCTGCTCGCGCAGCTCCTGGTCGAACATGGCTGTCATTGCCGGCCTCCAGACCGGTCGGTGCCGCTCCGCGGAACGCTCAGGAGAGTTCAGAGTCCCGGAAGGCGAAGAACTCTTCAAGTCTCGCTCGCCCCGGCGGGGTGGCGTCGGGCGGGGTGGCGTCGGAGAGCTTCGGAGGGGCTTCGCGGGGCCGGCGTCGGGCGCGGTGGCGGGTGCCAGGCAGGGCGGCCGCCGGGGTGCGGGTCAGGGAGTGGTCAGGGGGACGCAATGTGCCGGTAAAGGCCGCTGCCCGCGCCGCCGTTCGGCTCCCGGAGGGGGCTTGACGAGGTGATTCGCGCGGGGCGAAGGTGAGCGGCCGACATGTCATGTGTGCTGTTGCACAGCCACCGCCGGGGCCGCACCCTCCCGCCCGGAGCGGTCGGCCGGGAGGGTGCGGCCCTTGCGTGAGGGGGAGGGTCATGGAGCTGGAACTGCGGCACCTTCGCGTGCTGTGCGCCATCGCCGACACGGGGAGCGTCGGCAGGGCCGCCGTCCTGCTCGGCGCCTCGCAGCCCGCGACCAGTACGCAACTGCGCCGGATCGAACGCCACCTGGGCGCGCCGCTGTTCGAGCGCACGGCCGTGGGCGTCGCGCCGACCTGCTTCGGCGTCGAGGTGGTGGCCGCCGCGCGCGACCTTCTCACCCGCGCCGACTGCCTCGGCCGCCGCCCGGCGGCCCCCGGCGAGCCGGCCCGCCAGGAGCTGCGGCTGGCCGCGACCATCTCTCCGATCCTGCCCGCACTGGTCACCAGGGCCCGGCACCAGCGGCCCGACCAGCGCTTCACGGTGACCTCCGTCTACCGCTCGTCGGACATCGTCGACCTGCTGGAGCAGGGTGACGCGGAGGCCGCCGTGGCCGTCGACTACCCGGGCCGGGAACTGCGCCACTCGCCGGCCGTCGCGCACCGCGGCATCGTCACCGAGCCGGCCTTCGTCGCGCTCCCGGCGGGCCACCGGCTCCGGCACCGCACCGAGATCGCCCTGGTGGACCTGGCCGAGGAGGACTGGTTCCTCACCCCCGACGACGGGGCCGGCTGGCACGGCGTGTTCTACGGCGCGTGCGCCGCAGCGGGCTTCACCCCGGCGACCGTCCACGAATTCCTCGGCGGGCGGCTGGAGCTGCAGGAGATGATCTCCGCCGGGCTCGGGATCTCCGTCGTCCAGGCGACCACCAGGCCGCTGGCCGAAGTGGTGGTCAAGCCGCTCGCCGGGACGCCGATCTGGGTCCGCCACCTGCTGGCCTGGCGGGCCGCCGGGGTGAGCGGCGAGGTGGTGGAGACGCTGTTCGGCGCGGCGGCCGCGGCCTACCGGGACCTGATCGCCAGTTCGCCGACCTTCCAGGCCTGGGCGGCGCGGACGTACCGGCCGGTCCGGCCGTAGGGAGGCCGGCCGGGTCGGCCGGTAGTGCGGTCGGGTCCGACGGTGGGGCGGTCAGGTCCGGCGCTGGGGCGGTGTTATGCCGGACGCGGTCGATGTCATATGACCTGTGACATTGTTCTGACGGGTCGCCCGATGGCAGGATCACGTCGACTTCCCCCAAGCCTCGGCAGTCGTCCAGTCACCTCCCCCACAGGAGAAGGACCCCGCAGTGCGCCTTCGCATACCCCTCCCCACGCTCATGGCCGGCGTCGTCGCCGGCTGTGCCACCGCCGCCACCCTGCTGCCCGTCCCGGCGCTCGCCGCGTCCGGGCCGGCCGCCCAGCCGTCGGCCGGTGCCCGGTCGTCCGCCGCCGCCCCGGCGTCGGCCGACACCGCGGCGGCCGTCCCGAAGCCGCTGGGGGCCTTCCTCGCGGCCGATCCCTCCGAGGCCGCCGCCCCCGCCGCCAAGCCGCTGCCGCCGGCGCTGTTGGGCCAGGTCGTGATGGGCCAGCCGGCCGGCACCGTCGTGCAGACCGCGCCCCGCCCGGCCCAGCCGCACGCACCCGCGGCCAAGCCGGGCAACTCGGCTTCCCAGCAGGGCAGTTCCTCCCGTGCCGCGGCCGGTGCGGCTCGCGCCGTCGCTGGTGCGGCCGGTGCCGCCGCGGCGAGCTGCGCCCCCGCCGACTTCGGCGGGCGCAGCGGCGCCGACCTGGTCTCCTTCCTCGAAGGCTCGACCACGGACTGCGTGAACACGCTGTTCAACGTCACCGGCGCCGACGCGGGCAGGATCTTCAAGGAATCCCAGATGCTCACCGTCGCCAACGCCTACCAGGGCCTGGCGGCGAACTACACCGGGGACAACTCGACCGGCATCCTGCAGCTCGTGCTCTTCCTGCGGGCCGGGTACTACGTCCAGTCCAACAACGCGGACGCGGTCGGCCCCTACGACGCGGCGCTCACCACCGCCTCCAAGGCCGGGCTCGACGCCTTCTTCGCCGGCCGGCACTGGACCGACGTCACCGACAACAACGGCACCGTGCTCAACGAGGTGCTGGTCCTGACCGACAGCGCCAACCTGCAGGGCAGCTACCTGGGCGTCTACAAGCAGGTGCTGACCAGCTACAACAACTCGTACAACGCCTTCCCGAAGATGCTCAAGGCGGTCAACGCGGTGCTGTCCGCGCCGCTGTGGCGGGGCAACTGGAACAGCGACTTCGTCAGCGCGGTCGGCGCCGACCCGAGCATCGGCACCGTCCTGGGCGACTTCGCGCTCAACCACAAGGACCTGCTCGGCACCGCCAACGCCTACCTCGACGTCAACGCCGGCAACGACCTCGGCCGGATGGCCGGCGACGGCCCCGTCGTCGAGGCCGCGGTCAAGGGGAAGGTCAAGGAGGTGCTCGACGGCGCCCAGATCACCGGCGTCACCGGCCCGTTGTACGTCCACACCGCCTACCAGGCCAACGCGTTCGACCCCGGCCAGTGCTCGTACTACGGCACCTGCGACCTGCCGGCGAAGCTGACCGCGGCGGTGCTGCCGAACCAGCTGGTCTGCGACAACCGCACCATCCAGACCGAGTCGCTGTCGCCCGCCGACCTGGCCGCCGTCTGCACCAGCCTGCGCGGCGAGGACACCTTCTTCCACAACCTGGTGAAGGACAACGGCCCGGTCAACCCGTACGGCAAGAACATGACCCTCGCGGTCTTCGCCAACCAGGCCGACTACCTGAACTACTCCTGGGCGATCTTCGGGAACTCCACCGACAACGGCGGCCAGACCGTCATGGACCCGACCGACCCGAACAACCGCGCCGTGTGCGTCATGTACCAGAAGTCGTGGAACGACGGCTTCACCGCCAACGTGTGGAACCTCAACCACGAGTACACGCACTACCTCGACGGCATCTACGACATGAAGGGCAACTTCTCCACCGAGATCTCCGTGCCCGACATCTGGTGGATCGAGGGCGTCGCCGAGTACGAGTCCTACGCCTACCGCGGCACCACCGACACCCAGGCGATGGCCGAGGCCGCCAAGCACACCTACAAGCTCAGCACCGTCTTCCAGAACACGTACGGCAACTCGGACTCGGTGCGTACCTACCCGTGGGGCTACCTCGCCGTCCGGTACATGTTCGAGAAGCACCCGGCCGACGTCTACGCCATGCTCGGCCACTTCCGCACCGGTGACTACCAGGGCGGCTACGCGGTCTACAACGGCATCGGCACCGGCTACGACGCCGACTTCGACGCCTGGCTCGACGGCTGCGCCGCCGGCGCCTGCTACGCGGCCGGCCCGACCGCGCTGTTCGCCCAGGCCGTCAACGGCGCCACCGTCACGCTGACCGACAAGTCCGTCCAGACCGGCCCCGGCCAGATCACCGCCTGGCACTGGACCTTCGGCGACGGAACCTCCTCCGACGAGCGGAACCCGAGCCACGGCTACGCCGCCGCGGGCACGTACACCGTCGCCCTGACCGTCACCGACGCCACCGGCAGGACCGCCAGCACCCCGGCCTCGGTCACCGTCACCACCGGCACCGGCGGCGGCACCACCCTGCCGACCTGCACCGACCCGCGCACCGACGCGCTCGGGCAGAACTGCTCCCGGTCCAACCTCACCGCCACCGCCGGCAACCTCGACTACCTCTACGTCTACCTGCCGGCCGGTGTCAGCACCCTGAAGATCAGCACCTCCGGCGGCACCGGCACCGCGTACCTGTACTACAACGCGGACACCTGGGCCTCGCCGAACGCCTTCACCGCCTCCTCCACCAACGCCGGCGGCACGCAGAGCATCACCGTCACCAACCCGACGGCCGGCTACCGCTACATCAGCCTCTACGCCAACACCGACTTCAGCGGGGTGACGGTCAGCACCCAGTTCTGATCCGGTCCCGCGTCCGCTCCCGGGCGGCCACGCCCGCGGCACCCTGCCGCGGGCGTGGCCGCCCGGTGTGCGTGGGGGCGCCTGCCGGGCGTCCGTGGGGGCGTCCGCCCGGCGTGCGCGCGCCCTTGTTGTGCTAGCACTTCAGCGCTAGCTTGAGATTCATGGGTAAGAAGCAGCTGAACGTCCGGGTGGACGCCACGACCGCGGAGATGGCCCGGGAACGGGCGGAGCAGCAGGGGATCAGCATGAACCAGTACATCGAGCGCCTGGTCCAGCAGGACATGGGCGAGGCGGGGCGGGCCTTCGTCGACGCCGCCGCCCAGTTCATGAAGGAGTACGAGACGGCCTTCCTGGCCGAGTTCGCGGAGTCCGGCGACCTGAAGGACGTGCGCCGTTGAAGCTGGAGGTCGACCTCTCGTGGCTGCTCATGACCGCCGAGCAGTACACGCCCGGTGACCCGCAGGTCACCGACTACGGGTCGTTGCTCGCGGCCGTCGCCCGGCACCAGGCCGAGATCTTCGACATCGACGTCTACCCCGAACCGCAGGACCGCGCCGCCGCCCTGATGCACCAGCTGATCCGGGTGCCGGCCCTGGAGAAGACCAACGAGCTCTACGCGACCGCCGTCGCCTACGCCTACCTCGTCGCCAGCGGCTGCACCGTCGCCACCACCGCCCGCGAGGTGCGCAGCCTCGCCCGGGCCATCCGGGAGGGGCGGCTCGGCGTGTCCGGCGTCGCCGAACGGCTGGCGGGGTGGGTCGTCGACGAGGCCGAGGGGGAGGGCGTCAGCGGGGCGGAGGACGAGGACGACGACTGACCGGGTGGGCTTCCGTCCGGTCGCGTCGTCCCCGTCGTCCGCCCCGCAGAGCTCCGGTCGGTGCGCTCGGCAGGTCAGTCGCCGGGCCGGTCCGGGGCCGGCTCGGCGATCAGGGCCGTCGCGAACGGGCGGAAGCCCGCCCGGCGGTAGATCCGGGCGACCTCCTCGTCGGCGGCGGACAGGAACACCGTCCGCACGCCGTTCGCCCGCGCGTGCGCGACCAGGGCCGCGGTGACCGCCAGACCCAGCCCGCGCCGCCGCGCGGCCGGCAGCGTCCCGACCCCGGCCACCTCGGTGACCGCGCCCACCGGATTGTGCTGGCCCGCGCACAGCGCGGACCCGTCCTCCAGCGCGGCGGCCAGCACGGTGGCGCCGTCGGTGATCCGCCGTGCGATCCGCGCCACCGCGCCCTCCGCCGTCAACCGCCCTGCGGCCTCCGCCAGTTCGGTGGCGCCCACGACACCCACGCCGGTGCCGGGATCGGCGAACGCCAGGTGCGCAACGGCGACCGCCGACGCCAGCTCCGGCGCGTCCGCGCCCAGCACCTCCACCCGCACCTCCTCCGGCAGCTCGGGCGCCGGGGCCGGCTCGTCCTGCGGGCCCAGCACCAGCAGCGGGTGCTCGTGGACCGCAAGCCCGGCCGCCTCCACCGCGGCCCGCAGCTCGGGACTCCGCTCGGCCACCCACTCGAAGGCCTCCGGCTCGCCCAGCTCCCGCTGGCGGGCCAGCACCCGCAGGACGTCCTCGGCGGTGGTGGCGGGGCCGTCGTGGTCGAGCGTGGGGCGGGCGTAGTAGGGCCAGCCCGCGCTCTCGCGGACGAACAGGGTCAGCGGGCCGAAGTCCTCGGCCCGTGCGGCGCTGCGCGGCACCGCGTCGTAGTAGCGCTCGATCGCGTCGAGGAGGGAAGGGTCGGGATCATGATCGACAGAAGTCACGGCGTGCATCCAAGCAGGGGCGTCGGGGGCCCGCCACCGTATTGTTCCCGGGCTTCGCGCCGGGGACGCCAGGGGCGGTGACGGGCGGGGCGGTGCGTCGCGCCGGAGGCGCCGAAGGACGGGGTGGTGCGGGCGCCTGATTGTTGCCGAACGCTTACCGGCTCGCAGCGATCTTGTGCGTATACCGCGTGGCATGCTGATGCCTTGACAGCTCTGCCGAAGGGGGACGGCGGACGTCCGCACTCGGCTCGGCAAGGGGGGAAGACAGGCCCATGAGGCTCTGCTTTCTGGTGGAGGAGCACTACCGGCACGACGGCATGCCGCTCGACGTGGCACGCCGGCTCACCGCGTGGGGGCACCGGGTGGACGTGCTGCGCCCCGGGGACTCGCTGATGGCGGTCTCCGAGGCGATCCGGGCCGGCAGCCACGACGCCTGGGTGCTCAAGACCGTCTCCGGCGGGCCCGGACTGACCCTGCTGGACGCGGCCGCCGCCGTCGGCCTCACCACCGTCAACGACGTCCGCTCCATCCGCGGCGTCCGCGACAAGGCGCTCGCCTCCGTCATCGCCAGCACTCGCGGCCTGCCCGTCCCCGTCACCTACGCCACCGCTCGCTGGGAACGGCTCGCCGAGATCCCGGCCGCCGAGTACCCGCTCGTCGTCAAGCCCGCCGACGGCAGCTCCGGTCGGGCCGTCCGGCTCGTGCCCAGCCCCGACCACCTCCTCGACCTCGGCGCCGAACTCGCCGACGAGGGGCTGTTGATCGCCCAGCCCTACGTGCCCAACTCCGGCACCGACCTCAAGGTGTACTGCGTCGACGGCGAGCTCTTCGCGACGGAACGTTCCTCCCCGCTCCACCCCGGACAGGGCGTGCGCGAACGGCAGGTCCCGTTGTCCGGGGAGGTCGCGCGGATCGCGGCGCAGGTCGGTGAGGTGTTCGGGCTCGACCTGTACGGCGTCGACGTGCTGCTCGGGCCGGACGGGCCGGTGGTCGTCGACATCAACGACTTCCCGAGCTTCCGCCAGGTGCCGGACGCGGTCGCCAGGGTCTCCCGGGCGGTGCTGCGGCTCGCGCGCAGCGGGACGGCCGTGTCGGCGCCCGCGCCCGCGCTGGTGCCGGCGGGTGGTGGCGCGGGGTACGGGCAACTGGGCTTCGGTCGTGGGGAGTTCGGCGGGGCCGGCTTGGGCGGGGGCGGCTTTGGCGGGGTCGGTCTGGGCGGGGATCGCCTGGGCGGGGCGATATGAGGATCGGCCTGATCACCGCCGACCCCGGACACCCGGTGCTCGCGGCGACCGCCGCCCTGCTGGCGGACCGGCACGAGGTGACGATCGTCGACCCTGACGGCCCGGCGGGACCGGCGCTCGCCGACGTCTATCTGCTCAAGGCGCACACCCGTCGATCCCTCTCCCTCGCACGAGAGTTGGAGCGGCGCGGGGCGCCTGTCATCAACTCGGCCGCGGCCACCGAACTCTGCCAGGACCGGGTGCGGATGGCCGAACTCGCGCGCGCAGCCGACCTGCCCTTCGCGGCCACCAGCGACGCCGGGCGGCTCGCCGAACTCGCTTATTCCGCCTACCCGTTCGTCGTCAAGAGCCGGAACAGTCGGCGCCACGACCTGGTCGCCCGGGTCGACGGCCCGGCCCGGTTGCGCGAACTCGTCGCGCGCTGGCCCGACGAGCCCGTCGTCACCCAGCCGTTCGTCCCGGGGACCGGCTGGGACCAGAAGCTGTGGGTGATCGACCGGCAGGTGTTCGCCGCCCGGCGGCGGTCCGAACTCGCCGACGAACAGGGGGAGTCGGGACGGGGGCAGGAGTGGGAGCCGCCCGCCGAACGGGCCGCCCTCGCCCTGCGCGTCGGCGAGGTGTTCGGGCTCGACGTCTACGGCGTCGACCTGCTCGACGGGCCCGCCGAACCCGTCATCGTCGACGTCAACGCCTTCCCCGGCATCCGTGGCCGGCCGGGCGCGCCCGAGGCGCTCGCCGCCCTCGCCCTGCGCGTCGCGGCGGAGCGCGGGCTCCGGAGCGTCGCGCAGGGGCGGGATCGGTAGGCCGGGCAGCGGGCCGTCGGGGTCGGGCGGGGTCGTTAGGCTGGTTGCTCAGGGCCACCGGACCCGCGAGACCCCCGGGCACCCGGGCTGAACGGCGAGAGAAGACGGAACGTTGCTGCAGGACATCGAGCACTACCTGGCCTGCCCCCACTGCGCGCAGGCCCTCACCCGGCACGAGCGCGCCCTGCGCTGCCCCGCCGGCCACAGCTTCGACCTCGCCAAGCAGGGCTACGTCAGCCTCCTCGCCGGCGACGCCCACACCGGCACCGGCGACACCGCCGAGATGGTCGCCGCCCGTGCCGACTTCCTCGCCGCCGGCCACTACCGGCCCATCGCCGACGCCCTCGCCGAGGCCGCCGCGGCCGCCGACCCCGAAGGCCTCGTCGCCGACCTCGGCGCCGGCACCGGCCACTACCTGGCCCACGTCCTCGACGCCCTGCCCGGCCGCGTCGGGGCCGCCCTCGACATCTCCAAGTTCGCGCTGCGCCGCGCCGCCAAGGCCCACCCCCGGATCGGTGCCGTGGTCTGCGACGCCTGGCGGCCGCTGCCGCTGCGCGACGCCTCCGCCGGGCTGATGCTCAACGTCTTCGCCCCGCGCAACGGGCCCGAGATCCGCCGCGTGCTGCGCCCCGGCGCCACCCTGCTGCTGGTCTCGCCCACCGCCCGCCACCTGCGCGAACTCGTCGGCGCGCTCGGCCTGTTGTCGGTCGACGAGGAGAAGCAGCGGCGGATCGACGAGAAGCTCGGCCCCTACCTGACCCCCGCCGGGCAGCGGCAGGTCGAGTTCACCCTGCGGCTCGGCCCGGACGACGTGCGCACCGTCGTCGGCATGGGCCCCAGCGCCTGGCACACCGACCCGGACCGGCTGGCCGCCGCGCTCGCGGACCTGCCGGACCCGGTCGAGGTGACCGCGTCCGTGACGGTGGCCGCCTACCGGCGCTGAACGACGGGCGCGCGCGGGGTGTGGCCGCCACGTTGGGATGAATCTCCTGAGCAGGCACGTTTCTGCCGACCGGCCTGCGGCTAACGTCCGACGGGTGAACCGCGACGCCACCCGGCCCGCCGCGCCGGCCCACCCCCGACCGAGCGCCCCGGGGCCCGATCGGCCATCCGTAACACGTCCCACCGTCGAGGAGCTCCGGCTCACCTCGTTCAAGTCCTACCGGCGCGCGGTCCTGCCGCTCGCGCCCCTCACCGTCCTGCACGGGCCCGCCGGCGTCGGCAAGTCCAACGCCCTCGACGCACTGGCCGTGCTCTCCCGACTCGCCCTCGGAGAGGAGATCGCCGGCTCCTTCGACGGGCTGCCCGACCGCACCGGACCCCTGGCCAAACCCGTCCGCGGCGGCCTGACCGGGTGCGTCCCGCACGGGCGCGACGCCGTCATCCTCGGCTGCACCGTCCGCTCCCCGCACGGCCGCATCCGGCTCGACGTCGTCGTCCGCACCGACGGCCCGGTGCGGATCGCCCGCGAATCGCTCACCCTGGACGGCCGCACCCTCGTCGACACCGGCGAACAGGACGTCCGCAAGCGGCGCGTCAACGTCTGCTGGCACAACGACACCCGCCAGGGCGACATCCGGGCGCCCTTCCCCAGCGGCACCATGATCACCGCGCAACTGCCGCTCCGGGTGGCCGGCTCCTCCCGGGGCGAACGACAGGTCCTCGCCGCCACCGAGGACCTGCTCACCGCCCTGCGCGAGGTCTTCCCCGTCCACCCCGTCCCCGCCCTCATGCGCGGCTGGGCCCGGCCTGACCCGCAGGCCCGGCTGCGCAGCAACGCCGCCAACATCTCCGCCGTCCTCGCCCGGCTCGGCAACGAGTGCCCGCGCCGCTACGGGCAGCTCCTGCGCGCCGTCCAGTCCGCCGCCCCGCACCCGCTGCTCGGACTCTCCCTCGCCCACCGCGGCAGCGGGCCCGACCAGCGCGTCCTCGCGGTCTTCGACGAAGGCGTCCTCGGGCGCACCGGGGCCGACCAGGCCTCCGACGGCATGCTGCGCCACCTCGCGTTCGCCGCGGTGCTGCTCACCGGGGCCGGGGTGCTCGACCTCGACGTGGCCGCCGAGGTGCCGTGGGCGCACCGGCAGCTCACCGTGCTCGCCGAGGACCTCGGCGCCGGGCTCGCCACCGAACAGACCGCCTCACTGCTGCGGCTGGCCCGGGACATGTCCGGGCGCAACCAGCTGCGCGTCCTCGCCGCCCTTCAGGAGCCCGCCGCGGCGCGGGAGGCGCTCGGCGCGGCCGAACCGCGGTCGGGCGCGGCCGTGCTGGTCGAGTGCCGGCGCGACCCGGACTCGGGGCACACCGTGCTGCGGCCCGAGACGATCCGGGTGCCGGCCCAGTGCGGGCGCGGGGACGGCGCCGACCCGGGGGCGGAGGAGGTGGACGGGTGAGGTAGACCTGGACGGGTGAACGAACGAGTGACGAGGCCGGGAGAACCGGCCGGGCCCACCGGGCCGACCTTGGAGGCCCTGCGGCAGCGGCTGGCGGACTTCGCGGCGGCCCGGCGCTGGGAGCCCTTCCACACGCCGAAGAACCTGGCGGCCGCGCTGAGCGTGGAGGCCGGCGAACTGCTGGAGATCTTCCAGTGGTTGACGCCCGAGCAGGCGGCCGCGGTGATGTCCGATCCGGAGCGGGCCCACCGGGTGCGGGACGAGGTCGCGGACGTCCTCGCGTACCTGGTGCAGTTCTGCACGGTGGTCGGGGTGGATCCGCTGGAGGCCCTCGCGGCCAAGATCGAGCGGAACGAGCTCCGCTTCCCGGTGCCGGACGGACCGGCGGACACCGACCACGGCGGGGCGGGTGTCAACCCGGACGTGGACGAATAATCCCTGTGAGGGACGGGAGTTATCCACAGCCCCGGACTTGTCCACAGCTTTCCCGATGACGGATGCGCCCTCGCCGACTTCGCCGCACGCTTTCGCCGTGACCACCTGACCGCCCCACCGGCGGTCGTGGTCCCACGGCGACAGCGAGCGAAAGGAGCGGTGGCCATGGAGGCGCTGCGACTGATCAAGAGGGCCCGGCACGCCCTGGCCGAGGCCAGACACGTACCGGACGTGCTGGCCGAGGCGCGGCAGGCCGCGCTGCTCACCGAGGCGGTGGGGGCGAGGCTGGCGGAGCTGGACGACGACGAGCTCGCCGGGCTGGGGCAGCAACTGGCCGAGGCCGCGGCGCACGCGGCGGTCTGCCTGGAACGCTCGGTCGTCAGGGCCGCCGTGCTGAGCGGTGGCCGGACCGGTCGGCTCGCCGAACTCGGCGAGCTGGCACCGTCCTTGGGTGCACTGGACGGGCTGCTGCGGGACGTCGGGGAGACGCTGGTGGTGCTGGCCTGCGGGGCCGACACCGAGAGCCTCTACTGGACGTGCATCGACGGCGTGGACGCGGTGTCGGAGTGCAAGGACCTGGCCGGGCGGCTGCGGAAGGCGGCGGGCAGGCTGGAGGGAGAGGAAGGCGCGGTGCTCGGCGGGGCGCCGGCCGAGCGGGGCTCGCCCTTACTCGTGGTCCGGCTCGGCCCGCCGGACGAGGGCGGGCCGACGGGGGAGGAGCAGGCGCCGGACTACCAGGTGCCTGGCGTGGCCGGAGCGTCGGAGGAGGAGGTGTCCGTACCGGTGGGATAGGTGGTCGGGTCGTCCTCCCGGATGCCGGGGAACTGCAACTCGGCGAGATCCGCGGACACCGAGGCGAGCAGTTCGTGCAACTGTTCCAGCAAGCTCTTCTGCGGGGCGGGCCCGGACGAGATACCGGCGGCCGAGCCCGCCGGGCTGCTCGGGAGCTGCGGCGTGGCAGTTGGTTCGGTCATGACGGGACCTCTTCGGATCGGTAGTGCGGCGTGAGGCGGCCGGCGGTGGCTCGGCCGGCCCGCGCAGCGGGGGTGCCTGATGCCTGGCCACCGAGGCACACGCCCCCGCCGCAGCACCAACGAACCGCTCCGGCGGCCGGTCACCGCGCGCCACCCGATGTGGTCCAACTCCGTTACGCCGTAAGCCTCCCGGGTGATCCCGGCTTGCCGCCGCGAAGCGGCCTGGGCTAGGTGCGCGACGAGACATACCCGGCTTGCTCGGCGCCGAGCAAGCCGGGCGCCCGACCAAGCCGGGACAGGACCAGGGCTTCGGGCGAGGGGAAGGAGGAGAGGGCGGAGGGGAGGGAGGGGGGGGAGGGGCCCCGCACGCCCACCGAAAGCCGCAGCACGCACTCGGGGTCCGGAGCCCGAGTCGGCTCCGGACCCCGACGGCGTGGTCCCGCAGGTCAGTTGTGAGCGTGCAGGTCGGCGTTGAGGCCGCCCCAGGAGCCGGAGCGGGCGATGACCTCGACGGCCCCGGTCTGCGAGTTGCGGCGGAACAGCAGGTTGTCCTGGCCGGACAGCTCGACGGCCTTGGCCACGGTGCCGTCCGGGGTGGTCACCCGGGTGCCGGCGGTGACGTAGAGGCCGGCCTCGATGACGCAGTCGCTGCCGAGCGAGATGCCGATGCCGGCGTTGGCGCCGAGCAGGCAGCGCTCGCCGACCGAGACGACCTGCTTGCCGCCGCCGGAGAGGGTGCCCATGATCGAGGCGCCGCCGCCGATGTCGCTGTGGTCGCCGACGACGACGCCCGCGCTGATCCGGCCCTCGACCATGGAGGTGCCGAGGGTGCCGGCGTTGAAGTTGACGAAGCCCTCGTGCATCACGGTGGTGCCGACGGCCAGGTGGGCGCCGAGGCGGACGCGGTCGGCGTGGGCGATGCGCACGCCGGACGGGGCGACGTAGTCGGTCATCCGCGGGAACTTGTCGATGCCGTACACGGCGAGCTGGCCGCCCTGGGCGCGGACCGCGAGGCGGGCCTGCTCGACCGCGTCCACCGGGACGGGGCCGATGCTGGTCCACGCGACGTTGGCGAGCAGCCCGAAGACGCCGTCCAGGTTCTGGCCGTGCGGCTTGACCAGGCGGTGGCTGAGCAGGTGCAGGCGCAGGTACACGTCGTGGGTGTCGAGCGGCTTCTCGTCGAGCGAGGCGATGGTGGTGCGCACGGCGACCACCTCGACGCCGCGGCGCGGGTCGGCGCGCAGCGCCTCGGCCGCGCCGGCGCCGAGTTCGGCTTCGGCCTGCTCGGCGGTCAGGCGGACGGTGCCGGCCGGGCCGGGCTCGGCGGCCAGGGCGGGGGCGGGGAACCAGGTGTCGAGGACGGTGCCGTCGGCGGCGATGGTGGCCAGGCCGGCGGCCACGGCCCCGTTCGGGAGGGAGGTCGATTCAGCAGTCACACCGTGCACGTTAACCAATGCGGGGCCCTGCTGCCGAACACGCCCGTCGTGCGGACGCGGCCGCCGGTCGGCACGCCCCTGCCGTGCGTACACGGCCGCCGGCGGGCTGCGGCGGACGGCCGCCGAGCCGGAAAACCCGGTGTTCAGCGGAGGTTTGCTCGGTGATACTCGGACGGGTGTTCATGTCGATCTCCACCACCGGCAGCGTCGAGGGCCCGGCCACCGATCTCGGCTTCCTGCTGCACAAGCACCCGGGCAAGGTCCAGCGGTTCGCGACGTCGCACGGCGAGGCGCACGTCTTCTACCCCGAGGCGGGCGACGACGTCTGTACGGCGGCGCTGCTGCTGGACGTCGACCCGATCGCGCTGGTCCGCAAGGGCCGGGGCAAGGGGCGCGGCGGCTCGCCGGACTTCGCGCTCGCCCAGTACGTCAACGACCGCCCGTACGCGGCGTCCTCGCTGCTCGCGGTGGCGCTGCGGACGGTGTTCCGGTCCGCGATGAAGGGCGCCTGCCCGGCCCGGCCCGGGCTGGCGGACCGGCCGCGCCCGCTGCGGATCACGCTGCCCGCGGTGCCCGCGAACGGCGCGGGCGAGGGCGGCGGCCCGGTGATGGCGGTCCGGCTGTTCGAGCCGCTGGGCTGGCGGGTCGAGGCGGTGGCGCTCCCGCTGGACGAGGCGTTCCCGGAGTGGGGTGAGTCCCGGTACGTGCGGCTCGCACTGGTCTCGGACGCCGTGCGGCTCGCCGACGCGCTCCAGCAGCTGTACGTGCTGCTGCCGGTGCTGGACGGCGCCAAGCACTACTGGGTCGCCCCGGACGAGGTGGACAAGCTGCTCGCCGCCGGCGAGGGCTGGCTGGCCGCGCACCCGGAACGCGCCCTGATCACCCGCCGCTACCTGTCCCGGAGCCGGGCGCTGACCCGGGTGGCGATGGAGCGTCTGGAGCTGGCCCGGTTGGCGGAGGCGGACGACCGGGAGCCCGAGGAGGTCGACAACGCGGTCGACGACCGGCCGGAGGAACCGGCGGAGGCGACCGGGGCGACGGGGGCGACATCGGAGCCCAAGCCGCCGTCCCTCGCCGGGCGGCGCCGCGCCGCGATCATCGCCGCCCTGCGGGAGGTGGGCGCGGCCCGCGTCGCCGATCTCGGCTGCGGCCGGGGCGAGTTGATCGGCGAACTGCTGAAGGACGCCCGGTTCACCGAGGTGCTCGGCGTGGACGTGTCGGCGCGGGCGTTGCAGGCGGCGGCCCGCGGACTGCGCCTGGACCGGATGCCGGAGCGGCTGGCGGCCCGGGTGACGCTGGCGCAGGGCGCGCTGACGTACACGGACGCCCGGTTGAAGGGCTTCGACGCGGCGGTGCTGTGCGAGGTGGTCGAGCACCTGGACCTGCCGAGGCTGCCCGCCCTGGAGTACGCGGTGTTCGGCGCGGCCCGGCCGGGGGCGGTGGTCGTCACCACGCCGAACGCCGAGTACAACGTCCGCTGGGAGAGCCTGCCGGCGGGCGCTGTCCGGCACGCCGACCACCGCTTCGAGTGGTCGCGCGCCGAGTTCCGCGCGTGGGCCGAGCGGGTCGCGGCCGTGTTCGGTTACACGGTGGTGCTGCGTCCGGTGGGGCCGGAGGACGAGGAGGTCGGCGCGCCGACCCAGCTGGCCCTGTTCCGCCTCGGCACCGGTCCTGCCGAGCAGACCCCGACCGGCACCGCCCGGACCGACCAGGCCGCGACCGACCAGGCCGCGACCGACCCGACCCCGACCGAGCACACCCCGACCGACCCGGCGCCCGAAGGAGGCGAATCCCGATGACCGACGAAGCGACCCCGACGCCCGAGCAGCACCAGCACCAGGAGCACGACCAGGGCCGGCCCCAGGACCACCCCGCCCCCCGCCGCCTCCCCGTCACCGACGTCTCCCTCGTCGTCCTGATCGGCACCAGCGGCGCCGGCAAGTCGACCTTCGCCCGCCGCCACTTCCGGCCCACCCAGGTCGTCTCCTCCGACTTCTGCCGCGGCCTGGTCGCCGACGACGAGAACGACCAGTCGGCCTCCGCCGAGGCCTTCGACGTCCTGCACTACATCGTCGGCAAGCGCCTCGCGGCCGGCCGGCTGACCGTCGTGGACGCCACCAACGTCCAGCCCGAGGCGCGCCGCCAGCTGGTGCGGATCGCCCGCGAGCACGACGTGCTGCCGATCGCGATCGTGCTGGACGTCCCGCCGGGCGTGTGCGCCGAGCGCAACCGCTCCCGCCCGGACCGCCAGCTGCCGGCCCACGTCGTCCCGCGCCAGCACCGCGAGCTGCGCCGTTCCCTGCACGGCCTGGAGCGCGAGGGCTTCCGCAAGGTGCACGTGCTGCGCGGCGAGGCCGAGGTGGCGGCGGCCGAGGTGGAGCTGGAGAAGCGCTACAACGACCTGCGTCACCTGACCGGCCCGTTCGACATCGTCGGCGACATCCACGGCTGCCGCTCCGAGCTGGAGACCCTGCTGACCCGCCTCGGCTACACGCTGACCCGGGACGCCGGGGGCCGGCCGGTGGACGCGGTGCCGCCGGCGGGCCGTACCGCCGTGTTCGTCGGGGACCTGGTCGACCGCGGCCCGGACACGCCGGGCGTGCTGCGCCTGGTGATGGGCATGGTCGGGGCCGGGCACGCGCTGTGCGTGCCGGGCAACCACGAGAACAAGCTGGGCCGGGCGCTGGACGGCAAGAAGGTCAACGTCGCCTACGGTCTGCAGGAGTCGCTGGATCAGCTGGCCGGCGAGTCCGAGGAGTTCCGGGCCGAGGCGCGGGAGTTCATGCGCGGCCTGGTGAGCCACTACCTGCTGGACGGCGGCGCGCTGGTGGTCTGCCACGCCGGTCTGCCGGAGCGCTACCACGGCCGCAACTCGGGCCGGGTGCGTTCGCACGCGCTGTACGGGGAGACCACCGGCGAGACCGACGAGTACGGCCTGCCGGTGCGCTACCCGTGGGCGGAGGAGTACCGGGGCAAGGCGCTGGTGGTGTACGGCCACACGCCGGTGCCGTCGGCGAGCTTCGTCAACAACACCGTCTGCCTGGACACCGGTTGCGTGTTCGGCGGCACCCTGACGGCGTTGCGCTACCCGGAGCGGGAGCTGGTGAGCGTGCCGGCCGAGCGGGAGTGGTACGCGCCGGTGCGCCCGCTGTCCACGGACGCGCCGGGCGCCCGCGAGGGCCGTCCGCTGGATCTCGCCGACGTGGCGGGCCGCCGGATCGTCGAGACCGGGCTGCACGGGCGGGTCGCGGTCCGGGAGGAGAACGCGGCGGCGGCGCTGGAGGTGATGAGCCGCTTCGCGCTGGACCCGCGGCTGCTGGCGTACCTGCCGCCGACCATGGCGCCGAGCGCGGCCTCCCGCCGGGACGGCTTCCTGGAACACCCGCAGGAGGCGTTCGCCGCCTACCGCGCGGACGGCGTGCGGCACCTGGTGTGCGAGGAGAAGCACATGGGGTCCCGCGCGGTGGTGTTGGTCGCCCGGGACGACGCGGCGCTGGAGCGGCGCTTCGGCGTGGCCGGTCCGGGCGCGATCTGGACCAGGACGGGCCGGGCGTTCCTCGCCGACGACGGCCTGACCGCGGCCGTGCTGGGCCGGGTACGGGCGGCCGCCGAGCGCTCGGGGCTGTTCGACGAGCTGGGCACCGGCTGGCTGCTGCTGGACGCAGAGCTGATGCCCTGGTCACTGAAGGCCGTGGAACTGCTGCGCCGCCAGTACGCGGCGGTCGGCGCGGCGGCGGGCGCCGCCCTGCCGGAGGCGCTGGCGGCCCTGGAGCGGGCGGCCGGTCGCGGGCTGGACCTGGCGGAGCTGACCGACAGGCAGCGGCGGCGCGCGGCCGACGCGCAGGCGTTCACCGAGGCGTACCGGCGGTACTGCTGGCCGACCGAGGGGCTGTCGGGCGTGCGGTTGGCGCCGTTCCAGGTGCTGGCCGCCGAGGGGGCGAACCTCGCGGTGCGCCCGCACGACGAGCACCTGGCCTGGATCGACCGCCTGGTCGTGGCCGACGAAGCGGCGTCCGAAACGGACGGCGACCGGGCACCGGTCGTGCACCGCACCGGTCGCTTCCTGGTGGACACCGAGGACGAGGCCTCGGTGGCGGCCGCCACGGCCTGGTGGGAGGAGCTGACGGCGGCGGGCGGCGAGGGCATGGTGGTCAAACCGCTGGCCTCGGTGGTGCGCACGAAGCGGGGCGGGGACCGCCCGGGCGGGCTGGTGCAGCCGGGGGTGAAGGTGCGCGGCCGGGAGTACCTGCGGATCGTCTACGGCCCGGACTACACCGAGTACCTGGACCGGCTGCGCGAGCGGTCGCTGGGCCACAAGCGCTCGCTGGCGCTGCGCGAGTACGCGCTGGGTCTGGAGGCGCTGGACCGGCTGGCGGCCGGCGAGCCGCTGTGGCGGGTGCACGAGCCGGTGTTCGCGGTGCTCGCGCTGGAGTCCGAGCCGGTCGATCCGCGCCTGTAGGCCGACGGGAGTCGAGGAGGCCCGCGCCTGTGGGCTGACCGGGCGCGGAGGGTGCCCGCGGCTGTAGGCCGACCGGGCGTTGAGGGGGGAGCCTGCGGCGGGGTTCCCCCCTCTTCCACCCCCGCCGTGTATAGAAATTCCGAGTATCGTATAGACTTGCTTCTTTCCCGCACGTCCCGTCATCCCAGGAGCCCGGCATGGCCTTCAACCTCCGGAACAGGCACTTCCTCAAGGAGCTCGACTTCACGCCCCAGGAGTTCCGCTTCCTGGTGGACCTCGCCGCCGGGCTCAAGGCGGCCAAGTATGCGGGCACCGAGCAGCCCCGGCTGCGCGGGAAGAACATCGCGCTGATCTTCGAGAAGACCTCCACCCGTACCCGCTGCGCCTTCGAGGTCGCCGCCCACGATCAGGGCGCCACCACGACCTACCTGGACTCGTCCGGTTCGCAGATCGGCCACAAGGAGTCCATCCGGGACACCGCCCGGGTGCTCGGCAGGATGTTCGACGGCATCGAGTACCGCGGCCACGGCCAGGAGGTCGTCGAGGAGCTGGCCGCGAACGCCGGCGTCCCGGTCTGGAACGGTCTCACCGACGAGTGGCATCCCACCCAGATGCTGGCCGACGTCCTCACCATGACCGAGCACGGCACCAAGACGCTGACCGGGACCGCCCTCGCCTACCTCGGCGACGCCCGCTCCAACACGGGCAACTCGCTGCTGGTCACCGGCGCCCTGCTCGGCATGGACGTCCGGATCGTCGCCCCGCGCTCCCTCTGGCCCGCCGAGGAGGTCCGGAAGGCGGCCGAGACGCTGGCCGAGGCGACCGGCGCCCGGATCGCCCTCACCGAGGACGTGGCCGAGGGCGTGGCCGACGTGGACTTCCTCTACACCGACGTCTGGGTCTCGATGGGCGAGCCCAAGGAGGTCTGGGCCGAGCGGATCGAGTTGCTCAAGCCCTACCAGGTGTCGATGGACACCGTCCGGGCCACCGGCAACCCGGCCGTGAAGTTCCTGCACTGCCTGCCCGCGTTCCACGACCTCGGCACGGTGGTCGGGCGGCAGCTGTACGAGGCGACCGGCATGACCGAGCTGGAGTGCACCGACGAGCTGTTCGAGTCGGCGCACTCCGTCGTGTTCGACCAGGCCGAGAACCGCCTGCACACCATCAAGGCGGTCCTGGTCGCCACCCTCGGCTCCTGAAGCTGAAGCTGAAGCAGGAGCAGGAGCAGGAGCTCACTTCTCCAGCTTGACGCAGGCCGCCCGGTCGCCCGCCGCGTGCGGGCCGGCCGGGGTGCCCGCGTGCATCACCAGCGAGCGGGCCTCGCCCGGCCGCGGCTGCCAGGGCACCGAGGTCGTCGCGGTGCCCTCGCCGTGCTCGTCGGTGCGCAGCGCCAGCCGCAGTTCGTTGCGCCCGTTGGCGTACGCGGGGTCGGTGGACGGCTGCACCGGGTCCACGGCGTCCTGGTAGTGCGGTCCGGACGAGGCCGGGTCGGCCCCGCAGGAGCCGGTGTGCAGGTGCACCGGGAACTCGTGGTCGGGGGCGAGTCCGGTGACGGTCATTGTGAGCACCGTCCGCCCCGCGGTGGAGCGGTCGGTGACGATCCGGGTGCGCGCGCCGTACGGCACGAGGTCGTCCGCGTAGCTGACGGCGGTCGGCGGGACGAAGGCCGTCGCGGGGTCGAAGGCGGCCTCGACGACGGAGACGGGCGAGGCGGCGGAGCCCGGCGAGGCGGCAGGGGCCGACGAGGCGGCGGCGGGGACGAGCAGGGCCAGCGGCAGCAGCGCGGCGGCGAGCGGAGCGGACATCAACGGGCCTTCCACGGGCGGGGTGACGGACGCCCTGCTCAACGGCGCCGGGCGCCGGTGGACACCCTCGAACGGTCCCGGAGGCGAACGGGGTCGCGCGGGCGCACCTCTGCTCGTCCCGTCGCCGACCGGCGGTTCCGGTGGTGAGCTGGTGTGAGTCGGTGCTGGGTCGGTGTTGGGTCGACACTGGGCCTGCGCCGACCCGGCAGCGGTGCGGTTGCCGCCCGCCGCCGCCCGAAAGGCCTCTGACCTGCGCTTTTGCCGACCCAGGCATGCCTGCGGTGGTGAAGGTGACGGCATGCACTATGGTTTATCTCGACATCGAGATAACTGCCCCATAGGATATATCTCGACATCAAGATACTTGCCGAGCGGAGCTCGCCGGCGATGCGGGCAAGGTAAGCCTAAGTAAGGCTGACCTTACCACCGTGGCGGCCGGATACCGCACGAAGCACCCAGAAGGAGTCAGTCGTGTCCGCGAACAGCTTCGACGCCCGCAGCTCGCTGCAGGTGGGCGACGAGTCGTACGAGATCTTCAAGCTCTCCGCCGTCGAGGGTTCCGAGCGGCTGCCGTACAGCCTCAAGGTGCTGCTGGAGAACCTGCTCCGCACGGAGGACGGCGCGAACATCACCGCCGACCACATCCGCGCGCTCGGCAACTGGGACGCCAGCGCCCAGCCGAGCCAGGAGATCCAGTTCACGCCGGCCCGCGTGATCATGCAGGACTTCACCGGCGTGCCGTGCGTGGTCGACCTCGCCACCATGCGTGAGGCCGTCAAGGAGCTGGGCGGCGACCCGGCCAAGATCAACCCGCTGGCCCCGGCCGAGCTGGTCATCGACCACTCCGTCATCGCCGACAAGTTCGGCACCCCGGACGCCTTCGTCCAGAACGTCGAGATCGAGTACGGCCGCAACAAGGAGCGCTACCAGTTCCTGCGCTGGGGCCAGACCGCGTTCGACGAGTTCAAGGTCGTCCCGCCCGGCACCGGCATCGTCCACCAGGTGAACATCGAGCACCTGGCCCGCACCGTCATGGTCCGCGGCGGCCAGGCCTACCCGGACACCTGCGTCGGCACCGACTCGCACACCACCATGGTCAACGGCCTGGGCGTGCTGGGCTGGGGCGTCGGCGGCATCGAGGCCGAGGCCGCGATGCTGGGCCAGCCGGTCTCCATGCTGATCCCGCGCGTGGTCGGCTTCAAGCTCAACGGCCAGCTGCCGGCCGGCACCACCGCCACCGACCTGGTGCTCACCATCACCGAGATGCTGCGCAAGCACGGTGTGGTCGGCAAGTTCGTCGAGTTCTACGGCGAGGGCGTCTCCGCGATCCCGCTGGCCAACCGCGCCACCATCGGCAACATGTCGCCGGAGTTCGGCTCGACCTGCGCGATCTTCCCGATCGACGCCGAGACCATCAACTACCTCAAGCTCACCGGCCGCGACGAGCAGCAGCTCGCCCTGGTCGAGGCGTACGCCAAGGAGCAGGGCCTCTGGCACGACCCGTCGGTCGAGCCGGTCTTCTCCGAGTACCTGGAGCTGGACGTCTCCACCGTCGTCCCGTCGATCTCCGGCCCGAAGCGCCCGCAGGACCGCGTCGTCCTGGCCGAGGCCGCCACCCGGTTCGCCGAGGCGCTGCCGACGTACTCCGCCGAGGCCTCGAAGCCGACCGCCGTCACCGCCCCCGACGGGTCGACGTACGAGATCGACAACGGCGCGGTCGTGATCGCCTCGATCACCTCCTGCACCAACACCTCCAACCCCTCCGTCATGCTGGGCGCCGCCCTGCTGGCGAAGAAGGCCGTGGAGAAGGGCCTCACGGTCAAGCCGTGGGTCAAGACCACCCTGGCCCCCGGGTCCAAGGTCGTCATGGACTACTACGAGAAGGCCGGCCTGCTCCCGTACATGGAGAAGCTGGGCTTCAACCTGGTCGGCTACGGCTGCGTCACCTGCATCGGCAACTCGGGCCCGCTGCCCGAGGAGGTCTCGGCCGCTGTCAACGAGGCCGACCTGGCGGTCGTCTCGGTGCTCTCCGGCAACCGCAACTTCGAGGGCCGGATCAACCCGGACGTGAAGATGAACTACCTGGCCTCGCCGCCGCTGGTGGTCGCCTACGCCCTGGCCGGCAACATGAACATCGACATCACCCGCGACGCCCTGGGCCAGGACGCCGACGGCAACGACGTCTTCCTCGCCGACATCTGGCCGTCGGAGCAGGAGGTGGCGGACACCGTCGCCGGCTCCATCGACGAGGCGATGTTCGACAAGGGCTACCAGGACGTCTTCGCCGGTGACCACCGCTGGCAGTCGCTCCCCGTCCCGACCGGCAACACCTTCGAGTGGGACGCCGAGTCCACCTACGTCCGCAAGCCCCCGTACTTCGAGGGCATGGCCAAGACCCCGAGCCCGGTGACCGACATCGCCGGCGCCCGCGTCCTGGCCAAGCTGGGCGACTCGGTCACCACCGACCACATCTCCCCGGCCGGCAACATCAAGCCGGGCACCCCGGCGGCGCAGTACCTGACCGCCAACGGTGTCGAGAAGCGCGACTTCAACTCCTACGGCTCGCGCCGCGGCAACCACGAGGTGATGATCCGCGGCACCTTCGCCAACATCCGTCTGCGCAACCAGATCGCGCCGGGCACCGAGGGCGGCTACACCCGCGACTTCACCCAGGCCGACGGCCCGGTGTCGTTCATCTACGACGCCTCGCAGAACTACCAGGCCGCCGGCACCCCGCTGGTCGTCCTGGCCGGCAAGGAGTACGGCTCCGGCTCGTCCCGCGACTGGGCCGCCAAGGGCACCGCGCTGCTGGGCGTCAAGGCCGTCATCGCCGAGTCGTACGAGCGCATCCACCGCTCGAACCTGATCGGCATGGGCGTCCTGCCGCTGCAGTTCCCGGAGGGCCAGACCGCCGAGTCCCTCGGTCTGACCGGCGAGGAGACCTTCTCCTTCACCGGCGTGACCGAGCTCAACGAGGGCCGCACCCCGAAGACCGTCAAGGTCAAGGCCGGTGACAAGGAGTTCGACGCGGTCGTCCGCATCGACACCCCCGGTGAGGCGGACTACTACCGCAACGGCGGCATCCTGCAGTACGTGCTGCGCTCGCTCATCGGCTGAACCGAGTTCTAGTTCCGGGGGCTGAGCGCCCCGGTGGCTGAGAGGCCGGACCGCATCGCGCGGTCCGGCCTCTTTTGCATGCTGCCTCTCCTGCGCCCTGCCCCTTGTGCGGTGTGCCGCGATGGACTAAACCTCTATCCCATCTGGTCCAGACCAATTGACGCTCATTCAGAGAACAGGTCCGGTATGCCCACTCGCGCTTCAGCCCTGCTCGCCGCCGCCACCGTCGCCGCGCTGCTCGCCGCCCCCGCCACCGCCAACGCCGCCGACGGCGGGCACGGCCCGAAGCTGAAGGGCCAGCGGGTCGGCTACTTCACCCAGTGGGGCGCCGACAGCTCCGCCAAGCGCGTCCAGGACTCCGGCCAGGCCGGGAAGCTCACCGTCGTCAACTACGCCTTCGGCAACGTCTCCGCCGACGGCACCTGCTTCGAGAGCAACGACGCCGGCCAGGGCGACGCCCACAACGACTACCAGCGCGCCTTCTCCGCCGCCGACTCGGTCGACGGCGTGGCCGACGCCCCGGGCCAGAAGCTGAAGGGCCACTTCAACCAGCTGCGCAAGCTCAAGGCGAAGAACCCGCAGCTGCGCACGGTCATCTCGCTCGGCGGCTGGAGCTGGTCCAAGTACTTCTCCGACGCGGCCGCCACCGACGCCGCGCGCAAGAAGTTCGTCTCCTCCTGCATCGACCTCTACCTCAAGGGCGACGTGCCGGTCCTGCCCGGCTCCCCGGAGGGCGGCGCCGGCGCGGCCGCGGGCGTCTTCGACGGCATCGACATCGACTGGGAGTACCCGGGCGGCGGCGGGGACGCGGGCAACGTGGTCCGCCCCGAGGACGGGCGCAACTTCACCCTGCTGATGCAGGAGTTCCGGCGCCAGCTCGACGACTTCGGCAAGAAGGGCGGCAAGAAGGGCGACAAGGGCAGGCACTACCTGCTGACCGCCGCCGTCGCCGCCAACGAGACCGTCGCCGACCGGCTCGAACTGCCCGAGCTGAGCGAGTCCGTCGACTGGCTCAACCTGATGACCTACGACCTGCACGGCCCCTGGGAGGGCAAGGGCCCGGCCAACCACCAGGCCAACCTCTACTCCGACCCGGCCGACCCCGACGCCCGCCGGCGCAGCGCCGACACGGCCGTCGACCACTACCAGGAGCGCGGCCTGCCCGCCGAGCAGATCGTGCTCGGCGCCCCGCTGTACGGCCACGGCTGGACGGGCGTCGCGCCCGGCAGGCGCGGCGGCCTCTACCAGAGCGCCACCGCCACCGCCCCCGACCTCTCCTACCGGGAGGTCAACGCGCTGCCCGGCAAGGTGTACGTGGACCGCGACCACGGCGCGTCCTGGAAGTACGACGGCACCACCTTCTACAGCTACGACACCGCCGAGGTGCTCACCCAGAAGGCGCGGTACGTGCGCTGGAACGACCTGGGCGGCGTGATGGTCTGGTCGCTGGACGGCGACGACGCCCAGGGCAGTGCGATCGCCGCCCTGGACCGCGGCCTGCGCCGCGACTGACGCCCCGACGTGAAGAGGCCCGCCGTGTCCGCACGGCGGGCCCCTTCACACCTGGGTCAGGCCCGGTCGCAGGCCTGCGCCCGCAGCGCGCGGGCCAGGTCGTCGCGGCACTCCAGGACCAGGCGGCGCAGCGCCGGCGCGGCCTGCGGGTGGCCGTCCAGCCAGGCGTCGGCCTCGGCCAGGGTCTGCTCGCCGGTCTGCGCGCGCGGGAAGAAACCGCTGACGATCCGCATCGCGATCTCGATGGTCCGCTCGGCCCAGACCCGCTCCAGCAGCTTGAAGTAGGGCGCCGCGTAGAGCGCGGTCAGGTCGCGGTGGGCGGGCAGCGCGAAGCCCGCGATCTCGGCCTCGACCAGGGCGTTCGGCAGTTCGTCGGAGTCGACCACGGCCGACCAGGCGGCGGCCTTGGCCTCCGGGGTGGGCCGGGCGGCCAGGCACTGGGTGTACTGGCGCTTGCCGCTGGCGGTGTTGTCGGCGGCCAGCTCCCCGGCCAGTTCCTCGTCGCCGGCCTGGCCGGCGGCGGCCAGCGCCAGCCACAGCGACCAGCGCAGCTCCTGGTCGACCTCCAGGCCGTCGATCCGGGCGCTGCCGGCCAGCAGGCCGCGGACCAGGCCGAGGTGCTCGGCGCCGCCCGCGGTCTGGGCGAGGAAGCGGGCCCAGGCCAGCTGGTGGTCGCTGCCGGGGACGGCCTCGCGCAGTTCGCGCAGGGCGCCGTCGGCCAGCTGCCGGCCGCCCTCGCCGCGCCAGGCCGGGTCGGCGTACAGGTCGACGGCGGTCTTGGCCTGGGCGTGCAGTGACTGCAGCACGCCGATGTTGCCCTCCTGGCCGGCGAAGCGCAGCACCAGGGCGACGTAGTCGCGGGCCGGCATCAGGCCGTCCCGGGTGAGGTTCCAGACGGCGGACCAGGCGAGGGCCCGGGCGAGCTCGTCGTGGATGTCGCCGAGGCCGGTGCGCAGGGTCTGCAGGGACTCGGAGTCGAAGCGGACCTTGCAGTAGGTGAGGTCGTCGTCGTTGAGTAGCACCAGCGCGGGGCGGGGGCGGCCGGCGGCCTCGGTGACGACGGTGCGGTTGCCGGTGACGTCGAGCTCGATCCGCTCGGTGCGCACCAGGGAGCCGTCGGCGTCCCGGTCGTAGAGGCCGATCGCGATCCGGTGCGGGCGCAGTACCGCCCCGTCCTGGAGGACGGCGAGTTCGGTGATCCGGCCCTCGGCGTCGGTGGTCACCTGCGGGGTGAGCGAGTCGACCCCGGCGGTCTGCAGCCAGGCGGCGGCCCAGGCCTTGAGGTCGCGGCCGCTGGTCTCCTCCAGGACGTCCAGCAGGTCGCCGAGTTCGGTGTTGCCGAAGGCGTGGCGCTTGAAGTAGCGGCGGGCGCCCTCGAAGAAGGCCTCGGAGCCGACGTAGGCGACCAGCTGCTTGAGGACGGCGGCGCCCTTGGCGTAGGTGATGCCGTCGAAGTTGAGCTTGGCGTCCTCGAGGTCGCGGATGTCGGCGGTGATCGGGTGGGTGGTGGGGAGCTGGTCCTGCCGGTAGGCCCAGGCCTTGCGCTGGTTGGCGAAGGTGACCCAGGCGGAGGAGTACCGGGTGCGGGCGCCGATCAGGCCGTAGGAGCCCATGAAGTCGGCGAAGGACTCCTTCAGCCACAGGTCGTCCCACCAGCGCATGGTGACCAGGTCGCCGAACCACATGTGCGCCATCTCGTGCAGGATGACGTTGGCGCGGCCCTCGTAGGCGGCGTCGGTGACCTTCGAGCGGAAGACGAACTCCTCGCGGAAGGTGACGCAGCCGGGGTTCTCCATGGCGCCGATGTTGTACTCGGGGACGAATGCCTGGTCGTACTTGCCGAAGGGGTACGGGTAGTCGAACTCCTCGTGGAAGAAGTCGAGTCCGAGCTTGGTGACGCCGAGGATCTCGTCCGCGTCGAAGTACTGGGCGAGGGACTTGCGGCACATCGCGGAGAGCGGGATCTCCAGGGTGGTGCCGTCGGCGAGTTCGCGGCTGTAGTGGTCGCGGGCGACGTGGTAGGGGCCGGCCACGACGGCGGTGAGGTAGCTGGAGATCGGCTGGGTCGGCGCGAACTCCCAGGTGCGGGCGGCGCCTTCCTCGGTGACCTCGTCGTGGACGGCGTTGGACCAGACGTCCCAGGCGGCCGGGGCGGTGACGGTGAAGCGGAACGGGGCCTTCAGGTCGGGCTGTTCGAAGGTCGCGAAGACCCGGCGGGCGTCGGCCGGCTCGTAGTGGGTGTAGAGGTACGTCTCGCCGTCCACCGGGTCGGTGAAGCGGTGCAGGCCCTCGCCGGTGCGGCTGTAGGCGCAGTCCGCCTCGACGGTGAGGACGTTCTCGGCGGCGAGGCCGTCGACGTGCACCCGGGCGCCGTCGTAGGCGGTGGCCGGGTCGATCGCGCGGCCGTTGAGGGTGACGGCGTGGACGGCGGGGGCGAGCAGGTCGAGGAAGGTGTCGGCGCCGGGCCGGGAGCAGCGGAAGGTGACGGTGGTGGTGGAGCGGAAGGTGGCGGCCGCCGGATCGGGGGCGGAGGTCACGTCCAGCCGGACCTGGTAGCCCTCCACGGCCAGGATGCTGGCCCGCTGCTGCGCTTCGTCGCGGCTCAGGTTCTTGCCCGGCACGGCGGTACTCCTTTGTCCGGCTCGCACGGTGGTGCGTCTGTGGGTGGTGCGGTCTCGGCGCGCGGTGTGCCGCGCCCCGCAGGGGCATCCTTTCACGCCCTCCCTCGCCGGTACCATTGCACAGGCCGTCCCGGCGGGGCCGGAATCAGCGGCGGCGGGCGGGTGTTGACGAGTCGGGGTGGCACGCCTGCCTGCCTCGTCATCACCTCACGAAGGACGACAGCCGTGACGACTGCCGCTGAGCGCAAGACCGCCGACTTCTGGTTCGACCCGGCCTGCCCGTGGGCGTGGATGACGTCCCGCTGGCTGATCGAGGTGCAGCAGTTGCGTCCGGTGGACGTGAACTGGCACGTGATGAGCCTGTCGGTGCTGAACGAGGACCGCGACCTCCCGGAGAACTACCGCGAGCTGCTGGACAACGCCTGGGGCGCGGTGCGGGTGTGCATAGCGGCCGCCCGGGAGCACGGCGACGAGGTGCTGGGCCGGCTCTACACCGAGCTGGGCCTGCGCTTCCACAACCAGGGCCTGCCGCAGAACCGGGAGACGGTCGAGGCGGCGCTGGTGGCCGCCGGGCTTCCCGTGGGGCTGGCGGACGCGGCCGACACGGACGCGTACGACGAGGCCCTGCGCGCCTCGCACAAGGAGGGCATCACCCTGGTCGGCGAGGACGTCGGCACCCCGGTGATCGCGGTGGAGGGCGTGGACGGCGAGCGGGTCGCCTTCTTCGGCCCGGTGGTCACCCCGGCCCCGAAGGGCGAGGCCGCGGCCCGGCTCTGGGACGGCACCCTGCTGGTGGCCTCCACCCCGGGCTTCTACGAGATCAAGCGGACCCGTACGGCGGGCCCGTCCTTCGAGTAGCGCGGGGCGCGCGAAGGGCCCGGTACCGCCTGCTGCGGTACCGGGCCCTTGTGCGTGCCGGGGTCAGCGGGCTGCGGCCGCGTCCCGCCGCTGCTTGACCAGGCCGGCGGCGCTCAGCAGCGCGACCAGCACCCCGGCCGCGTACAGCTGCTGCCGGTTGCCCTCGGTGGTGGTCATCAGGGCGAGGATGCCGGTCACGGCGGCCGTCGCGATCCAGGTCAGGTACGGGTAGCCCCACATCTTCACGGTGAGCAGTTCGGGTGCCTCGCGCTCCAGCCGGCGGCGCATCCGCAGCTGGACCAGGCAGATGAACAGCCAGACCACCAGGATGGCCACGCCGGTGGTGTTCATCAGCCAGGTGAAGACGGTCTCCGGCCAGAACTTGGCGGCCAGCACGGCGCCGAAGCCGAACAGGCAGGAGGCCAGCACGGCCCGGCGCGGCACCCCGCCGGAGACCTTGGCGAGCGCCCGGGGGCCCTGGCCGCGGCCGACCAGCGAGTACGCCATCCGGGAGGCGCCGTAGATGTTGGCGTTCATCGCGGAGAGCAGCGCGATCAGCACCACCACCTCCATGATCGTCCCGGCGCCGGTCACCCCGAGGTGCCGCAGCACGGTGACGTACGGGCCGTCGGTGACCACCGCCGGGTCCTTCCAGGAGACCAGGGTGACGACCAGGGCCATCGAGCCGATGTAGAAGATCGCGATCCGCCACACCGCCGTGCGCACCGCGTTGGCGACGTTCTTGCGGGGGTCGTCGGACTCGGCGGCGGCGATGGTGACGGTCTCCAGCCCGCCGTAGGCGAAGACCGAGGCGAGCAGGCCGACGATCAGCCCGCTGACCCCGGTGGGCAGGAAGCCGCCCTGGCCGGTCAGGTTGGTCGCGCCGGGGGCGCCGGGGCCGATCACCCCGGCGACGCCGAGCCCGCCGAGGACCAGGAAGGCGACGATCGCGGCGACCTTGATGGTGGCGAACCAGAACTCGAACTCGCCGAAGTTCTTCACCGCGGTCAGGTTGCTGGCGCAGAAGAAGACCATGAACAGGCCGACCCAGACCCAGGAGGAGACGCCCGGCACCCAGCCGTTGACGATCTTCCCGGCGGCGGTGGCCTCGGCGGCGACGCCGCAGCACAGCATCACCCAGTACATCCAGCCGGCCGTGATCCCGGCCCAGGGGCCGATCTCCTTCTCGGCGTGCACCGAGAACGACCCGGAGGCGGGGCGGGCGGCCGACATCTCGCCGAGCATCCGCATGATCAGCATGACCAGCAGGCCGGAGAGGGTGAACGCCAGGATGATCGCCGGACCGGCGGCCGCGATGCCGGCGCCGGAGCCGACGAACAGGCCCGCGCCGATCACCCCGCCCAGCGCGATCATCGACAGGTGGCGCTGCTTGAGGCCGTGCGCGAGCTGCTGGCCGGTGGCCGGGGCGCCGTCGGCGTCGGTGGTCCCGGGCGCCTGGGGCGCGGGGGTGGGGGCCATAGGGCTGGATCCAGACTGTGCGGAATGCGGCATGAGCTGTCCAATATCCGGTGATACCTCTGTTCATGCCAAGAGCGGGGACCCCGGGCCCACCATGCGGACCACGCGGTGACGAAACGGGTCCGACCGGTGACACAGCGTCGATATCGGGCGGAATGGGATGGTTCCGACAACGGTCGAGGGCGGGGCTTTGTCCGAAACCGTGGCGGTGGCGTAGTGGATCACCACGTAGGTTCACAGGTGTTCACTCACCTGAGCACCCCACAGGAGACCCCCGATGGCCACTGCCACCACCCCGATACCGCGCCGCGCCGTCCTCGCCGACCTGCTGCCCGCCGCCACCACCCGCCTCGGCGCCCAGGCCCGCGACCTGGCCCTGGTGGCCGGCGGCGCCGCCCTGACCGGCGTGGCCGCCCAGCTGTCGGTGAACATCCCCGGCTCGCCGGTGCCCGTCACCGGCCAGACCTTCGCCGCCCTGCTGGTCGGCACCGCGCTCGGTGCCCGCCGCGGCATCGCCTCGCTCGCCCTCTACCTGCTGGCCGGCCTGGCGGGGATGCCCTGGTTCGCCGAGGGCACCTCCGGCTGGACGATGCCCTCGCTCGGCTACGTGCTCGGCTTCGTCCTGGCGGCCGGCCTGACCGGCGAGCTGGCCCGCCGCGGCGCCGACCGGAGCCCGGTGAACACCGCCGTCACCATGGTCCTCGGCAGCCTCGCCATCTACGCGGTCGGCGTCCCGTACCTGGCCCTGTCGCTGCACGTCCCGCTCGCCCGGGCGGCCGAGCTCGGCCTCTACCCGTACCTGGTCGGCGACGCGCTGAAGGCCGTCCTCGCCGCCGGGGCCCTGCCACTGGTCTGGAAGCTCGCCGCGAAGCGGTGAGCCCCCTGCCGGGCCCGGGCGCACGCGCATGCCACACTCATGGCATGCGCGTGTACCTGGGCTCAGACCATGCCGGATACGAACTGAAGAACCACCTCGTGGAGTGGCTCAAGGAGGCCGGCCACGAGCCGGTCGACTGCGGGCCGCACATCTACGACGCCGAGGACGACTACCCGCCGTTCTGCCTGCGCGCCGCCGAGCGCACCGCCGCCGACCCGGAGGCGCTGGGCGTCGTCATCGGCGGCTCGGGCAACGGTGAGGCGATCGCCGCCAACAAGGTCAAGGGCGTGCGGGCGGCGCTGGCCTGGAGCGAGCAGACCGCCGGGCTCGGCCGCGAGCACAACAACGCCAACGTGGTCTCCGTCGGCGGCCGCATGCACACGCTGGAGGAGGCCACCAAGTTCGTCGAGGTCTTCCTCAACACCCCCTACAGCGGCGAGCCGCGGCACACCCGCCGGATCGAGATGCTGAGCGAGTACGAGACCACCGGCGAACTCCCGCCGATCCCGGCCCACCACCCGCAGGGCTGATCCCTCCCCCCGTCCACCCCCGTCGGCCGGCCGCACGCTCCACGCGGCCGGCCGCCGCCGTTCCCGGGCCCGTACGGCTGTGTCATCGGCCACAGGGCCGGGCGGGCCGACGCCGGTACGCGCGGGGCGCGTGCGCCGCCCGCGTGGTTCGTACGCCCAACCGGCGCACGCCTCCTGACGCCGCGCCCGCCGTCGCGGCAATCGGCCGAAACCGGCTGACGGGCCCGCGCCACGGCACACCCGCTCGCGTCCGGCCCGTCGACGCCGGGCGGTGCCCGTGGATAGGGTCGGGCCCCATGGCTGGCAGACCGCCGGGCGCACCGCCCCAGACGACTGCGACGAGGCCCGGCGCCGCCACGGCGTCCGGACCCGTGACGGCCCGGTTGCGCAGGAGGCTCCGCCGGGTCCGCCGAAGGCTGCGCACGGCCGGTGTCGACTACTTCCGCGGCGGCGCCGCCGACTGGCCGGTGCTCTGCGCGCTCGCCCTGCTCGTCCCGCTGCTGATCCTGCTCAACATCTGGATCCCCGCCTGGGCCCCGCCCACCGCGCTGGTCCTGCCGATCCTGGCCGGCGCGCTGCTGCTGCGCCCCGGCAGCCTGGTGGTGCTGTACGCGCTGGCGGCGCTCGGCCTGTCCGCCGAGTCGGTGATCCACACCGGCCAGCGGGTGGCCAGCGAGAACCCCGAGGCCTACATCTACGGCGTCACCCCGGGCGCGGCCCTGGTGGTCGGCGCCGCCGGGGTGGGCGGCCTGCTGCTGGCCCAGTTCCGGGCCCGGGTCGGCGTGCCCTGGTGGGGCGGCTCGACCATGCTGTTCGACCTGCGCGAGCGGCTGCGGGTGCAGAGCCGGGTGCCGGAGCTGCCGGACGGCTGGCACGCCGACATGGCGCTGCGCCCGGCCGGCGGGCAGTCCTTCTCCGGGGACTTCGTGGTCGCCGCCCGCACCGGCCCGGGCCAGCGGCTGCTGGAGGTGGTCCTCGCGGACGTCTCCGGCAAGGGCATGGACGCCGGCTCCCGCGCGCTGCTGCTCTCCGGCGCCTTCGGCGGCCTGGTGGGCTCGCTGCCCGCGCACGACTTCCTGCCCGCCGCCAACGGCTACCTGCTGCGTCAGTCCTGGGAGGAGGGCTTCGCGACCGCCGTCCACCTGGTGCTGGACCTGGACACCGGTGAGTACGAGCTGCTGTCGGCCGGGCACCTGCCGGGGATGCAGCGGCTGGCGGGCGCCGGGCGCTGGGAGGTCAAGGAGGCCGAGGGCCCGCTGCTCGGGATCTACGACGGCGCGAAGTTCGACGGCGTGCGCGGCCGGCTGAACCGCGGCGACGTGCTGATGCTGTGCACCGACGGCATGGTCGAGGAGCCGGGCCGGGACCTCTCCGAGGGGATGGACCGGTTGATGGGGGAGGCGGACCGGCTGGTGCCCGGCAGCGGTCCGGGCGCGGGGGCCGGCGCGGCGGCCGCGCTGATCGAGACGGTGGCCCGGGACATCAACGACGACCGCGCGGTCCTGCTGCTCTGGCGCGACTGACGCCCCCTCGGCCCGGCCGTCCGTCACCGGACGGACCGGCACATGCCGCGGGCACGTGCTGTCAAGCCGGGCAGCCGATCTTCGGCCAAATCGGCCGCCCCGTCGGCTGACCGGACCTGCGGCTTCCGTTACCCGCCCCCGGCCGCCTTCCGGCCGCTCAGCGCCGCCCCGCCGATGATTCGTCAGAACGGCTCCGCTATCGTCCCGGTCGGCGGAAACTCGTCTCGCATCGCAGGATATCGGCGTTGGGCTGACTGTCAGACCTTTACGCAATCGGCACGGTCGACCACACTGAGTCCGGGCGGGACTGTTCAGGATTCGGGGGATGGGGGGCGTCACGTGCGGCACGGCAGACAACGTTCGACCGCGCCGGGCTCCCTCGCCGGTGGTGTGCCGGTCGATCCGCGATTCCGCCTCGGGACCGTCGGACAGGCCGGGGTCCGGCTTCGCAGGTGCCGCCGGGCGGCGGCACCACGCTATGAAACGAGGAAGTGAGTCCGGGTGGCACTCTCCGTCTCCGCGCTGGTCCTGTTCGCAATCCTGTGCATCATCTTCATCCGCAACAAGCAGTTGAAGATCGCGCACGGCATCATCGCCGCCCTGTTCGGCTTCATGCTGCACGAGACCACGGTCGCGGGCTCGATCAACTCCCTGCTGGCGAACCTCGCCCACAGCATCTCGGGCATCACCGGCGGCTGACCCGGCCGGGCCGTCCGCTACCCCCGCGAGGGGATCACCGGCCGGCCCGTCTGGCCTCCCGCCAGCGAGCGAGCAGTCCCCGGGGGCGGGCCGCCGCCGGGGCGGGGGCGCGCATCGGCGGGGGTGTCGCGGCACCCGCCGCGCAGGCCTGCCCCGGCGCCGCCGAATCGGCCGTCAACAGCACGAACAGCCGCGCCCAGCACAGCCGTTCGCCCCGCGGCCAGTCCATCGCGCGCAGCGCCGCCGACGCGGCCTCCGACACCTCGCCGTCGACCCGGACCTCGGCGACGTCGTCGCCCGCCTTCCCGCCCAGGAAGAGCTTCACCCCGACCGGCCCCGGCCCGGCCAGCTGCGGCCGCAGCGCGGGCGCGAGCGCCGGCAGCACCCGGTGCTCGGCGAGCCAGCCCGCCAGGTGCTCGTTGCCGAAGCCGAACACCGCCGCCGGCCCCTGGAGGGCGTGCCAGCCCGGGAGTTCGGCGTGGTCCGCGTGGTCGGCGTGCACGCCGCGCCCGTCCGTCAGCTCGACCAGCACCGAGGCGGTGGTGGTCGCCCACATCTTCACCGCGTTGGCGAGCTTCTCCTCCTCGGTCTTGCCGAGGCCGGCCGCGCAGTCCCACACCACCGGGGCGTCCGCCCGGCCCAGGTGCAGCACGTAGCCGAGGTCGACGTGGCCGGCGCCGTCGTCCCCGGGGTGCTCGCGCACCGCCACCGCCGTCGTCCCCGGGCCGCGCACCACCTCGCCGTCGGCGCTGAACTCCTGCCCGAGGCGTGCCATCTCCCGGACGACACAGCGCTGTATGACGGCCAGCCGCTCCTGGGGACGCACCGGGACTCCTCCACCTCGGAGCGCGGCGGGTGAGCTCCCGCTCGAACTGCGCTCGAACGCCGCCGAGGCTATCGGCCCGGCAGCCAGGCGGGAAACCGTCCGGCCTCCCCGGTTCTCCAGTCGCGGAAATGTCTGGAATGCACCAGTTTGGGAAGCGGAACCGCCCTGTGGCCGTCGGCCGGGGCCCTGCCGCCCGCCTGGAGAGCCCGCATGACCCGCACCGCCCCGACGCCCCCGCCGTCACCCCTGACGGCCCCTCCGGCGCCCCTTCCGCCCCTCCTGGCGGGCCCGGACGGCTCCGGCCTGGCCGCCGAGATCGAGGCCTACCTCGCCTCGCTGCCCGCCCCAGCGCGCCACCCGGTGCCGTACGTCTGCTCCCACGGCACCGCCGTGCGGCCGTGGTGCGCCGGCCACCCGGAGCCCCGGGCCACCCTGCTCGACCGGGCGCTGCGCCGCCCGGCCCGCCCGGTGCCGGTCAGCGCCGCCGACCACCTGCGGCTCGCCTCCCGCTACATCGGCGCCCACGGCTGGCTGCAGGGCGCGATGTGGGACGCGGACGGCCGGGTCTGCCTGCTCGGCGCCCAGGCCGCCGTCCTCGCGCACGGCTACGGCACCCCGGCCACCGTGCGCACCGCCCGGGTCCAGCTGATGGAGGTGCTGCACGCGACCGGCCGCCCGGCGCGCTCCCCGGACGAGTACAACGACCGCCCCGCCACCCGGGAGGCCGACGTCCACCGGCTGCTCGACCGGGCCGCGGCCCGGGCCGCCCGGCTCGGACTCTGAACCGGCCCTCGCGGGGCCGGGAGGGCCGCCCGGAAACGCCGACGGCCCCGGTGCGTGGAGACGCACCGGGGCCGGGTCGATGAGCGGGCGACGAGAATCGAACTCGCGTGACTAGTTTGGAAGACTAGGGCTCTACCATTGAGCTACGCCCGCGCGATCCCCCGGTCGTTGCCGGCCGGAAGTTCGGGAGACAGCGTACCTGGTCCGGCCGCTTCCGTGCACACCGGATTCTCCGCGCGCTCCCTCGGACCGTCCCCGAATATGTCGGCGAGCCGCCAGGGCCCGACGTGTACGCTTCCTCTCGGCACCACGGGGTGTGGCGCAGTTTGGTAGCGCGTCCGCTTTGGGAGCGGAAGGCCGTCGGTTCGAATCCGGTCACCCCGACAGTGCGGCAGGGTCTCGTCCACCGTGGCGGGGCCCTGTTCTGTTCGGCCCGACGGTGGCGCCTGGCGTCCGCCTTTCGTGGTACCGGTAGGATGGGGCGCTGGCGGTAGTCCCTGCGGTCTCAACCCAGGTCAACCGCACGAGGGCGAGGAGTCACTCTCACCGTCCACCCCCCACGGGAGATGCAGCTCCAACCCTTCATCGCCCGTCTCGCCCGACCCACTCGCACGGCCTCGGCCGGCGGCCGGGAACGGCGGAGGCAACCTGACCGCAAGCCCATAGGAGACCTAACCGTGAAGAGCGCCGTCGAGACTCTGAACCCGACCCGGGTTCGACTCACCGTCGAGGTGCCCTTCGAGGAGCTCAAGCCCAGCCTCGACGCGGCGTACAAGAAGATCAACCAGCAGGTCACGGTTCCGGGCTTCCGCAAGGGCAAGATCCCGGCTCGCGTCATCGACCAGCGTTTCGGCCGCGGTGCCGTGCTGGAGGAGGCCGTCAACGACGCCCTGCCGCGCTTCTACACGCAGGCCGTCGACGAGGGCAAGATCGAGGTCCTCGGCCAGCCCGACATCACCAACATCGAGGGTGTCGAGAAGATCGCCGATGGCGGTGACCTGAAGTTCACCGCTGAGGTGGACATCCGTCCGGAGATCACCCTTCCGGACTTCGCCTCCATCGAGGTGACCGTCGACCCGATCGTCGTCTCCGACGAGGACATCGAGAAGTCCCTGGAGCAGCTGCGCGAGCGCTTCTCCTCGGTCAAGGACGTCGAGCGCGCCGCGGCCGCCGGCGACATCGTGGTCGTGGACCTGATCGCCAAGGTCGACGGTGAGGTGCCGGAGGACGGCACCGCCAACGGCGTCAGCTACGAGATCGGCTCGGGCCGCCTGATCGACGGCATCGACGACGCCGTGACCGGCCTGGAGGCCGGTGGCACCGCCACCTTCTCCACCGAGCTCAAGGGTGGCACCCAGGCGGGCCAGACCTCCGAGGTCACCGTCACCGTCACCGCCGTCCAGGAGAAGGAGCTGCCCGAGCTGGACGACGAGTTCGCCCAGCTGGCCAGCGAGTTCGACACCCTGGAGGCCCTGCGCGACGACTCCCGCAAGCGCCTTGAGCGCATGAAGGAGTACGACCAGGCCACCCAGGCCCAGGAGAAGGTGCTGGACGCCCTGCTCGGCCTGGTCGAGATCGAGTTCCCGGAGAAGCTCCTCAAGGACGAGGTCGAGACCCGCAAGCACAACCTGGAGCACCACCAGCTCCAGCCGATGGGCCTCGACATCGACAGCTACCTGGAGACCCAGGGCAAGACCCGCGAGGAGTGGGACGCCGAGATCGAGGAGCAGGCGAAGAAGGGCATCAAGACCCAGTTCGTCCTGGACCAGATCGTCGCCGACGAAGAGCTGGGTGTTAACCAGGAGGAGCTGACCGAGCACCTCATCCGCCGCGCCGCCGGCTCGGGTCTCACCCCGGACCAGTTCGCGCAGCAGGTCGTCCAGGGTGGCCAGGTGCCGCTGCTGGTCGGCGAGGTCGCCCGCGGCAAGGCGCTGGCCACCGTGGTCGAGGCCGCCAAGGTCGTCGACACCGAGGGCAACGAGGTCAACTTCGACGACGAGGACGAGACGGCCGAGACCGTCGAGGCCCCCGCCGCCGAGGAGACCGCCGCCGAGGAGAAGACCGAGGCCTGAGTGCCCCGGTAACCCCTGAGGTCTGCGACGGGCCCGGACGCCGTACGGCGTCCGGGCCCGTCGTCGTCCCCCGGGACGGGCCCGACCCTGCGCTCACAGCGAACAGTTCTGCGTGAGGGATTCTGCGGCCCGGCCTGCGCGTTAGGGTCCTTGGACAGCACCAATCACACCGTGATACCCGGAAGCTGTGCGACACCGTGACGGCCGTGGAGCGACCGTCCAAATCGACTGAGCAGGTGGCTAAGTGACGTTCCCGCAGATGCAGATGCCTGGCCCGATGGCGCCGCACGCCGCCTCTGGTGACGTGCTCGGCGGCCTGGGCGACCAGGTGTACAACCGGCTGCTCAACGAGCGGATCATCTTCCTCGGCCAGCAGGTCGACGACGACATCGCCAACAAGATCACCGCCCAGCTGCTGCTGCTGGCCGCGGACCCGGAAAAGGACATCTTCCTTTACATCAACTCCCCGGGCGGTTCGATCTCGGCGGGCATGGCGATCTACGACACCATGCAGTACATCAAGAACGACGTCGTCACCATCGCGATGGGCATGGCCGCCTCGATGGGCCAGTTCCTGCTGACCGCCGGCGCCAAGGGCAAGCGCTTCTCGCTGCCGAACGCCAACATCCTGATGCACCAGCCCTCCGCCGGCCTCGGCGGCTCCGCCACCGACATCCGCATCCAGGCCGAGCAGCTGCTGCGCACCAAGAAGCGGATGTCCGAGCTGATCGCCTTCCACAGCGGCCAGTCCTTCGAGCAGATCACCAGGGACTCCGACCGCGACCGTTGGTTCACGCCGGAGGAGGCCCTCGAGTACGGCCTGATCGACGCGATCATGCACAGTGCCGCGGACGTCCCCGGCGGCGGCGGCACGGGCGCCTGAGCCTCGGCCCGGCCCACGAGACCACAGCCACAACGCCCCGGAGGACAAGAACCCCCATGAACATCCCCAGCCTGTCGGCCGCCCAGGCCCGCGTCGAGGACATGCGCGCCGAGGGTCGCTACATCGTCCCGCGCTTCGTCGAGCGCACCACGCAGGGCATCCGCGAGTACGACCCGTACGCCAAGCTGTTCGAGGAGCGCATCATCTTCCTCGGCTCGCAGGTCGACGACGTCTCGGCGAACGACATCATGGCGCAGCTGCTGTGCCTGGAGTCGATGGACCCGGACCGCGAGATCCAGATGTACATCAACTCGCCCGGCGGCTCGTTCACGGCCCTGACGGCCATCTACGACACCATGCAGTACGTGAAGCCGGACATCACCACGGTCTGCATGGGCCAGGCGGCCTCCGCCGCGGCCGTGCTGCTCGCGGCCGGCACTCCCGGCAAGCGGATGGCGCTGCCGAACGCCCGCATCCTGATCCACCAGCCGTACACCGAGACGGGCCGCGGCCAGGTGTCCGACCTGGAGATCCAGGCCAAGGAGATCTTCCGGATGCGCGAGCAGCTGGAGCAGATGCTCTCCAAGCACTCCAACAAGCCGGTGGAGCAGGTGCGCGAGGACATCGAGCGCGACAAGATCCTCACCGCCGAGGAGGCCCTGGAGTACGGCCTCGTCGACCAGATCATCTCCACCCGCAAGACCTCGCTGACCTCCTGAGGCCGGCACCCTCCGAGACGGGGCGCGCATTCCGCGTGCGCGCCCCGCTCCGGTTCGTCGGCGGCCTCCGCAACGGCATCTGTTCGGTATCAATTCGCCCAGGGCGTAGGGCAGACCCGGCGAAGAGGACGGAATCAGGGGCCCGGCAGAGTACCGTCGGATAGCGAGACCGATCGCCGTCGGCGTTGACGGTCCACAGCACCAGGCCCCGGAACCCCTGCGGGGCCCCTGGCGAAGGGGAAGCACCTCGTGGCACGCATCGGAGACGGTGGCGACCTGCTCAAGTGCTCGTTCTGCGGCAAGTCGCAGAAGCAGGTGAAGAAGCTGATCGCCGGCCCAGGCGTGTACATCTGCGACGAGTGCATCGACCTGTGCAACGAGATCATCGAGGAGGAACTCGCCGAGACCTCCGAGGTGCGCTTCGAGGAGCTGCCGAAGCCGCGGGAGATCTACGAGTTCCTGGACCAGTACGTGGTCGGCCAGGACCTCGCCAAGAAGGCGCTGTCGGTGGCGGTCTACAACCACTACAAGCGTGTCCAGGCCGGCGAGGCGGGCCGCAGCGGCGGCAACGGCCGCGAGGACGCCATCGAGCTGGCCAAGTCCAACATCCTGCTGCTGGGCCCCACCGGCTCCGGCAAGACGCTGCTGGCGCAGACCCTGGCCCGGATGCTCAACGTGCCGTTCGCGATCGCGGACGCCACCGCGCTGACCGAGGCCGGGTACGTCGGCGAGGACGTCGAGAACATCCTGCTCAAGCTGATCCAGGCGGCCGACTACGACGTCAAGAAGGCCGAGACCGGGATCATCTACATCGACGAGATCGACAAGGTCGCGCGCAAGAGCGAGAACCCGTCGATCACCCGGGACGTCTCCGGCGAGGGCGTGCAGCAGGCGCTGCTGAAGATCCTGGAGGGCACCACCGCCTCGGTGCCGCCGCAGGGCGGGCGCAAGCACCCGCACCAGGAGTTCATCCAGATCGACACCACCAACGTGCTGTTCATCGTCGGCGGCGCGTTCGCCGGCCTGGAGCGGATCATCGAGGGCCGGGCCGGCGCCAAGGGCATCGGCTTCGGCGCCAACATCCGCTCCAAGCGGGAGTCGGACGCCAGCGACCACTTCCGTCAGGTGATGCCCGAGGACCTGGTGAAGTTCGGCATGATCCCCGAGTTCATCGGCCGGCTGCCGGTGATCACCAGCGTGCACAACCTGGACCGCGAGGCGCTCCTGCAGATCCTCACCGAGCCGAAGAACGCGCTGGTCAAGCAGTACCGCAAGCTCTTCGAACTGGACGGCGTGGAGCTGGAGTTCTCCCGGGACGCGCTGGAGGCGATCGCCGACCAGGCGATCCTGCGCGGCACCGGCGCGCGCGGTCTGCGGGCCATCATGGAGGAGGTGCTGATGTCCGTGATGTACGAGGTGCCCTCGCGTCAGGACGTCGCCCGCGTGGTCGTCACCGGGGACGTGGTCTCCAAGCACGCCATCCCCACCCTCGTCCCGCGCGACATGATCAAGCGCGAGCGGCGCGAGAAGAGCGCCTGACCCGCGCCCGCCGCATCCGAAAGGGCCCCGCACCGACCGGCGGTTTCTAGGGGTCGTTGCAACACGTGGTCGGTTGTCTAGGCCGCGAGCAGTTTATGCAGGCGCTCGGCTGGGGTCTCCCAGCCGAGCGTTT